>LVWS01000046.1 GCA_002083365.1 Nitrospira sp. SG-bin1
GCTTCGAGTCATACCACTCCGAAATGTCATACCCCTTCTCACTGGCCGCCATGGTAGTACCCTCCCTTCTGACTTTCTAACAAAACGTCTTTCTCTCTATTCTCCGACCTTCTAATCTTCTCCTACTCTCTCCGACTCATCGACCTCTCAAATACTACCTCAAATCAACTGCCTAATGCTAACTGATAATAGTATCCCGGCTTGCATATTTAGTATTGTGATATCAATCAGTTACAGATCTTCTATCATTTTTCATCTTGTCGAGTCTAGAGTTTTTTATACCACGCTGCGTACAATGATTCCTCACGATCGTAACCACCATGGTGCCAACGAGCTGGTCCGGACGATTCATACTTCTTATTGCCGTAGGAGGGCTTCTCCTACTGGCGTACACATTCATGAATCCTCACACACAGCAGAAAGAAGAACTGATCGCCAGCATTATCAAAAATTGGCAACAGGCCCATCCAGCGGCACAGCGGTTCGTGATCTTACCGCATTTCAACAATGAGGCCGTTCTCGATAAGGAGACAGGCCTCGTATGGGAACTCTCTCCCCAACCGACATTCGTGACATGGAACCAAGCCCGTGTCACCTGCGTAACCCGGGCGACCGGTGGCCAAAAAGGCTGGCGTTTGCCGGCCCCTGCCGAAATGCGCAGTCTCGTGGGACCGGCCGTTGACTCTCCTATCCCCAATATCCCGCCTGGCCATCCATTCTTGAACATTCAGCCCACGTCCTATTGGACGGTCGTCCCGGAAGCCAATCAACCGTCGTACGCGCGATATGTGGACGCGTTCCTCGGTAACGTACTCAGCTTCATGAAGATCTACACCTATCCCGTGTGGTGCGTTCGTGGGCCGATCACCTCAGATGATCGTTAAGAAGTGAGTTGTCTGGTGCCTTTGATTCGAGTAGCATTTTACCGATGAACACCAGACTCATGAGTATGAGACACCAGCATTCTACCCGCATATTTTATAGAGCTACGCTCACCGGCTTGGATGCAGACTGTTACATGTATGTCCTGAGCAGTCTTTCGCACGACCAGTCAACCACAATCGATTTCGAGCGAACCATGCGTAGCCTTTGTAGAGGAGGGGTTCAATAACCGATAGACGACTCAGTTTTGCCAGTGATCCCAAACCGACTGCCTCCCACATGGCCTGAAACACCATGACACCGGTGATCACACGTCCATCAGCCCATTGGGCATGAATGACTTGCCCCAGCTCCGCTGGCGAAAAACCCGTCACTCTTTCATCGTACTCTGGAAGTGAAAAATCGCAGAATGCGAGTCGTCGTTTCCTATCCAGTCGGTTCATGAGCGCAATCTCTCGAGCGCAAATGGGGCAGGCTCCGTCGAAGAATACCGTGAGTGGGTAACTCGTCATTTCGACAGTCCTCCTTCCTCAACGGTGGAGAGCCGGCGTTTGCATCAGTCGATCCAACTTACTATCCAGATCGTTGAAACCATCAAGGACGTGAATCTGGGAATTCTGGAACTGGTCTCGCACGGCAACAGCGCCATGGCCACCCACCGCCAAATCGGTGAATGGACTCACATCATCGACAAGATGTTGGATCAACTCTGTCACATTGTCCTCTGAACGTAGGACGGGAAGGGACAAGATCGTAAGGTCGGGCTTGATGTCCGTACAGAGTTTGGCCAATGCCGCTATTGGTACGTTGGCTCCCAGATAGTAGACCCGACAGCCACGAACACGACAGTGATAGGCCACCGCCAATGCGGCGATATCGTGTTCTTCACCTGGTGGGCAGGCAACCACGACTGTGACTCCGAATTCGGCTACAGGCAACTGATTCATAGCTGAGAAGATCTTCTGTTGGATCTGGCTCGTAACATAGTGCTCTACAGCAATGCTCACATGCCCCTCGTGCCAGAGGCGTCCAACCTGTTCCTGGAGGGGGAGCAAGATACCGTGGAGTGCTTCATCGAAAGGTACAACCGCCACCGCTCCATTTAACCGCTTTTCGAATGTCACGCGATCCAGGGGATTCAAGGTTGAAACGAGTTCCTGCAGCAGCCTGAAGAACATGTTCTCGACGACCGTTACTCGGGGCGCATTGGCACGCGCACGCGTCAACAGCTCTTCACGCCCCAATTTAGATAACTCTCCAATAGACCCTCCGCCATCAAGCTGCTCCTTGAGATACCTCAGCAGCGTCACATCTTCATCTGTGTAGTTACGATATCGATTGGCTCCCCTGGTTGGCTTCAAGAGGCTAAATCGACGCTCCCAAACCCGTATCACGTCCTTCGAAAGACCGGTGAGTTTAGCAACTCTATGAATTCTATGAGTATTCATACGCTTCTATTGCAATATACATTGATGTCTAATCTTTGTCAAATATTTTTGTCATAACTATTGACACAGTGGACATATTGCATTATACATTAGACATCCATGTGACATACATTGAACATAACATCATCATGGAGGGGACCCATGGCAATGACGCTGAGCGGACTCACCAACACATGCAGCCGGTGCGGCGGCCTTATGGTGGCGGAGTTTAGTCCGGAGTTCTCCAACGACCCCGTAAAACATGCGTTTACTTCGAGACGATGTGTGCAGTGCGGTGAAATCATCGATTCCGTCATTTTGCAGAATCGTCGGCTTCGTCACGAATCAATGAGGCTTCAGTCTCGCACGGAATCAGATCAGGCGAGAAAGCTTGGAGCACCACTGTAAAAGTCTTGTTCATTTATTTTGGGACAGGGAGGTTCTTATGCGGAGTCACACAATCCTTCACCTTGTCATAGGGATGGTGATCATGGCAGGAGCCATCTCACTCGTAGCAGCAGCAGACCTGCCAAGCGCCAACAAGGACATGGTCCTGATTCCTAAAGGTGAGTTCACGATGGGAAGTAACGAGCATTCGGACGAACCTAAACACCAGGTTGTGCTCGATCACTATTGGATCGACAAGTTCGAAACATCCAATGCCCGCTATAAGGAGTTCATGAAGGCCGCCAATCATCCCGCACCGGCCTATTGGGATGACCCCAGGCTCAGCAAGCCGAATCAACCGGTCGTCGGCGTCAGTTGGACCGACGCAAACGCGTTCTGTAAGTGGGAAGGAAAACGCCTTCCAACCGAAGCGGAGTGGGAGCGTGCTGCCAAAGGTCCTGAAGGGGATAGACATTATCCCTGGGGCCACAGACTTGATCGTGAAAAAGCCAACTATGGTCAGAACGTGGGCCGAACGATGCCGGTCGATTCTTACCCCGAAGGCATGAGTGGTTACGGCGTCTATAACATGGCTGGCAATGTCTTCGAATGGGTGGACGATTGGTATGACCCCTCGTACTACAAGCAGAGCGTTGCACTGAATCCCAGGGGCGCCGACCAGGGCTATAACTTCGCGAAACAGGGACCGGTCAAGGTTCTCAGAGGAGGTTCATGGCTCGCTCCGGAAACCTCACTCCATACAAGCCATCGATTCTGGAATCAACCGGACAATAATTCATATGGAGTCGGTCTAGGATTTCGCTGCGCCAAGTCGGCACAGACAGTTCCTGACGAGGCGATGCAAGAAGGTCGTGATGCCTTTATTCAGGCGCTCGTGGCGATGGGTGCTGAAAAACATGCCGACGCAATGCTCTCGATAGAGAAAGCACTAGCTGTCGACCCCAGCAACCACGAATATCTGGCCACGCGCGAACTCATCACGAAAAGCATGAAGAAGAAGTAAAGATGCGCCAAGCGTTCAGCCGGCCTTCAAAGGCTCTCACTATTTGCGGGATCACCGTGATGGAGACGCAGCTATGAGATGCAGGCGATTTCTGGTTGTCGGGACTATTCTCATCGCGCTCTTCGGTTCCTCGGCTTCGGTAGCCGGGCCTATAGACTCGATCGTTCACCCACACCAGGAAAGCGCGAGAGCCGTGCACGAAGCCGAACATGACGTAGACCATGCTTGGGAACTGTACCACCGTGCGGCACTCGAGGGCACCGTAGCCTCGCCGAAATTACAGGCAGAGATCGAGGAACATTTGCACGAGGCGCGTACGCTCATTACCCAAGCCCAAGAGGCTGCCGAACATGGCGACAAGCGCCGAGTGGAGCATCTCATCAAGCAAGTTCAATTGCATACGACCCAAGCCATTGAGGGTAGCAAGGAGCCGAAGAAATGACACCCCGCCTCCGTCACTACCCAACTCTACTATCTAGAACGACCATGGCGTTAGTCGCAGCCATAGCCTTCATACAGTGGTTCGCCATGGACGTACTGTCCGCGTCGAAAGAGGTTGACCTCGTTCCGATGGTCACGATCCCGGCCGGTGAATTCTTGATGGGCTCTCCAGAGGGAACCGGACGAGCCGATGAGTGGCCGCAGCGAGCCGTGTACCTCGATGCGTTCCTCATCGATCAAGTCGAAGTGACGAATGAACGCTATATGGCCTTTGTGAAATCCACCGGCCATCGCCCGCCTCCGAATCCGTACGGCACAGGTTCCCTTACGTCCACTAATGGGATTGAGCAGTTACCCATTGTGCAGACAACGTGGTATGACGCCAAGGCCTATTGCGCGTGGGCGAAAAAACGACTTCCGACGGAAGCGGAGTGGGAAAAGGCTGCTCGTGGAACAGACGGCCGTCTCTATCCCTGGGGTAATGAGCCCTCGACCGAAAAGCGCGCTAACTTTGATCGGGAATGGGATGAAGAGCACACGCTGCACGTAGCCGGTTCATTGCCGGACGGCGACTCCCCGTACGGCGTGCACGATATGGCCGGCAATGTCAGGGAGTGGGTCTCGGATTGGTACGAGCCGGAATACTACAAGGACGCGCCCTACCGAAATCCTCCCGGTCCTGACAAGAATGGAGTGGTTCGTTCGATTCGCGGCGGGTCCTGGCGTAGTCCGGCATCCGACATCACCACAACAGCGCGTGGCCGTGGGGGATTCGCTCTCCAGACCCATGGCACAGGATTTCGTTGCGCACGTAGTCTCGAACAGGCACCTCAGCCGGCGCACTAGATCGCGGAGATGTCTCGATGGAACATATCGGCAACAAAACAATTCGGGAGGCCGGTTCCTGCATCCAGGTGACGTCGGAACTCCGCACGGCGTCACCTGCCGAGGAGACAGGATCCTCATTTTATGGGGTCCTGTCACCTCGGCGAACCGTCATCCCCCCTGGAAAAGATTTACTCTCTGGACCGCTGAAAGGGGAACTAACATGGATATGAGCTTCATTTTTTTGGTCATGATGGGATTTCTGACAGGTGTGCCGTTGGCCGGACTCTTTCAGACGGTTACCGTTGCCGTTACGCGCCGGGTTGGACAAGACAGGTCGGCTCAGGAACTAAACCCCCGCCGTCGGAATGGACAACGAACGAATGCGCCGTATTGATCGGCGTGGCCAGGAGATAGACCTATGAAAATAGTCGTGACTGGAGGAACAGGATTCATCGGCCGGGCGCTGTGCCTCGCCCTCATCCAGGGAGGCCATAGGGTCAGCATCCTCACGAGAAATGCTGTCACAGCATCACGCTTGTTGGAGCCGAATATGACTGCAGTTGAATGGAGCGGGCGGGATAGGGGACCCTGGGAGCAGGTACTTGAAGGAGTCGATGCCGTCATTAACCTCGCAGGGGCACCGATCGCCGATGCGCGTTGGACTGACTCGCGAAAGCAACTCATTGCTGATAGTCGTGTCCTGACTACTCGCTTCTTGGTCGAAGCCCTCTCGCGCTGTTCCTCCAAACCCGCCATATTCATCAGCGCTTCCGGCATCGGCTATTACGGCGCCAGCGACGATCGCCGTCTGGATGAAGGAGCGCCGCGAGGCCACGGTTTCTTAGCCGATCTGTGCCTCGCCTGGGAGGCCGAGGCCCTTCGCGCCGCGGAGTTCGGCACGCGCGTCGTGCTGTTACGAACCGGCATGGTGCTGGAACAAGACGGCGGGGCACTAGCCAAAATGGTATTGCCGTTCAAGTTGTACGCAGGGGGTCCGATCATGCCGGGGAACCAGTGGGTCTCCTGGATTCACCGACGTGACCACATCGGTCTGATCCAATGGGCACTTACTACGCCGACGGTTTCCGGCCCGATCAATGCCGTCGCGCCGGAGCCCGTGAGGATGAATACATTTTGTGAAGTTCTCGGGCATGTGCTTCACAGACCATCATGGCTTCCCGTTCCAAGGTTTGCGTTGAACATGCTGCTTGGTGAATTGGGGACACTCATGACAACCGGCCAGCGAGTGATTCCCGCGAAGGCCATGGCGGAAGGCTATGCGTTTCACTATCCGACTCTCGAACCGGCCTTGCGAGCCGCGCTCAAGAAGCCGATCGCCGCTGAACAGGTGACATGAACCGCGCAGCGGCACCATACCAGGAGCGATCATTTGAGGTCACCCACGAGGAGGTTGGCTCATGAGAGCTTTCGCAACGTACGTTGCGGATTGATGATGGGGTTTTTCGCCGTCGCAGCACTATGTTTGCTCGGATTGGCGAGTCTTCGGTAACCACTTGAGTCATGAATAGGAGGTGCGCTAATGCGAATCACCGGTTTCCACGTTGCGACAGGTTTGATGACGGCCCTACTGATCACCGGCACAGCCCTGGCCGACCAACACACGAGCCAGGCTCCTTATGGGCATAGAGACGATACGAAATTCTCTCACGGTATCATCGGTATTTCCCTCCAGGTCGGCGCCGAGCGGATCGGCGATCCCGCCATCCTGTATGTCGGCATGGTCCATCCTGAGGGACCTGCCCACCGGGCGGGACTCGGACATGGGGACGAGGTCGTGAGTGTTGATGGAACACCCGTAAAGGGAAAACGTTATGAGGAAGTGGTCAGGATGATTCGAGGAGAAGCAGGGACCGCCGTGAAGGTCGTGGTCAAGGATGAAAACGGCCTCCGTGAGCTGTCCATCACGCGAGTGGCTGGTGACAAGCTCTCAAGAGGGCCCTCGGATTCCCATGGAAACCCGGTGCCTTAAAACTGAGTGAAAGGGGTTGCTCGTGCGCGGAATCGTCTGGTTCAGAAGAGATCTTCGCCTCGCCGACCAACCGGCATTGACCGTGGCCTGTGAGGAATGTACCGACGTCATTCCGCTGTTCGTGTTCGATGAGCCGTTGCTGCAGTCGCATGAGTTCGGGGCGGCCTGCGTGAACTTCATGCTGAGATGCTTGGATGAGCTCCAAGCATCCCTTGCAGGGCTCGGGCTCACTCTGCAGTGGCGTCGTGGGTTCCAAGTCGACGAAGTCTTTCGAGCGGCTCTAGAGTGGGAAGCCGATGCGGTGTATTGGAACCGAGACTATGAACCGCGCGCCCTGGCGCGAGATCGGGCCCTGCAGGACCGGCTGGCTCGAGAAGGCATTGCTTCCAAGACCTTTAAGGATCATGTGGTGTTTGAAGCAGAAGAGGTGCGCGGCGTCACTGGAGAACCGATGCAGCGCTATAGCGCGTATCGTGCCCGGTGGTGGGCCACGTGGCATGCGGTCAAACCAACGATACGTGTTGTTCCTCATCCCTCTACAACCATGAAGAAAGCTGTCCTTTTGTCACCATCACCGCTCCCAACGGCTAACGAACTAGGCTACGATCACCTCATTCCGTGGATCGAACCAGGAGAGCGTCGTGCCCGGGAACAATTACGTTCGTTCGTCGAAGGGCCCCTCCACCGGTATGCCGAGGGTCGGAACCGACCTGCGGTCGAGGGCAGCTCGAAGCTGTCCCCCCATTTTCGGTTCGGCACGCTGTCTACGAGGATGGCCGTGCATGCGGCGTTGGAAAGCCTATGCCGCCGTAAAACTCCCGTCTCCCGCCCGGACGTCCTGACCTGGATCGATGAACTGATCTGGCGTGAATTCTTTCAACAGGTCCTCACGGCGTTTCCTCATGTCGTCGCCGGGCCATATCGGAACGCAGCGGTACCGCCATCGCGAAACCATGGTCCGGAGCGGGAACGACTGTTTCAAGCCTGGTGCGATGGACAAACCGGTTATCCGATCGTGGATGCAGGCATGCGGCAACTGAATCGGACCGGGTGGATGCACAACCGTGTTCGAATGATCGTCGCATCGTTCCTCATCAAGGATCTCCGGATCGACTGGCAGAGCGGTGAGCGGTACTTCATGCGTCACCTGCTCGACGCCGATGTGGCGGCCAACAATGGAAATTGGCAGTGGTGTGCCTCAACAGGGACGGATGCCATGCGAGGCTATCGCATATTCAATCCAGCACTACAGAGCAAAAAATTCGACCCGGATGGAACCTATATCCGCCTCTACGTCCCGGAGCTCGCAAAAGTGCCTTCGAAGAGGATTCATGAGCCTCATTGCATGACACGTGACGAGCAGAGTCGATACGGCTGTCGCATCGGGGGTGATTATCCAGCCCCTATCGTCGATCATCGCCAAGCGCGGCAGGAATACTTGAATCTCGGCAAGCAGCAGGTAACACAATGATGGCTTCTCCAATCCGCTTAGGCATTAGTCGATGTCTCCTCGGAGACGAAGTTCGCTTTGACGCAGGACACAAGAGGGACCGATTCTTGACCGACGTGCTGGGTCGCTACGTCGAGTGGGTACCAGTATGCCCAGAAGTAGAAGCCGGATTGGGCATTCCACGTGAGGCCATGCGGTTGGTGGGCAATCCCCATCACCCACGGCTGATGACCATCACGAGTAAGCAGGATCACACCAAAGCGATGGAGACGATGGTGGAGGAGCGTCTCGACTCCCTCAAGAAACTGGACCTCTCCGGCTTCGTCTTCAAGAGGGGCTCACCCAGTTGCGGAGTCGAACGGGTGCGTGTGTACACACTCCAGGGGATGCCCAGCCACAGTGGGGCTGGCATCTTCGCCAAAGCTTTTAGACAGGAATTTCCACTGATTCCTGTCGAGGAGGAAGGTCGACTCTGCGACGCTTCGCTTCGGGAGAACTTCATCGAACGGGTGTTCTGCTACCGCCGATTCCAAGATCTCGTGCGGAACGGCATCTCGAGACAAGCTCTGGTCCGGTTCCACACGATTCACAAGTATTTGCTCCTCGCCCACAGCCAGCAGCACTACGAGACGATGGGTCGGCTGGTCGGCCAAGTCGAGCGGTATCGCCCCAAGGAACTGACCTTCAAGTACGGTGAACTTCTCATGAAGACCTTGACCGTGAAGGCGACGAGCCGCAAACATGTGAACGTCCTGCATCATCTTGCAGGTTACTTCAAGAGCCAATTGAAGGCTCACGAAAAGGCCGAGCTCCTGGCAGTGATCGACGACTATCATCGAGGGCTCACGCCCTTGATCGTTCCGCTGACGCTGATCAAGCACTACGTCCAGACATTCGACGTCGGCTACGTCCGAGACCAAGTGTATCTCAATCCACATCCCAAGGAGCTGATGCTCAGAAACCACGTTTAGGAGGGTTCATGACAAGCGAAAAGCGAGGGGTTGTTCTGGTCGGGCATGGCGGCATCCCGAAAGATTGCCCGCAAGATCTGGTGACGAGATTGAAACGACTGGAGGCGCAACGGCGAGCGGCGAAGATGCCGCCGACCGTAGAAGAGCTCGAATTGGATCAGAAGATCCGCCGATGGCCGAGGACGGCCGTGACCGACCCCTATCAATCAGGACTGGAAGCAGTGGGGGCCGTCCTTCGCCCACATCTGAACGGTGTGCTGTTTGCGATGGCCTACAATGAATTCTGCACGCCGACGTTGGAAGAAGCAGTGGAGGATTTGGTTAAACAAGGCGCGGCATCCATCACCGTGTTGACCACGATGTTCACCCCGGGCGGATCACATTCGGAAGTCGAGATACCCGAGATCCTGGATCACTTGCGGCCGAAGTATCCCTCTGTCGAATTGCGCTATGCCTGGCCGTTCGATTTGCAGCTGATCTCAAAAACGTTGACGGAGCAGCTACGGAGATGGTCGTGACACTATCTCATATCACGGAGCAGGGAACGTGTGAGCCTGTAGGAGACTTCCACTATGCGACATCTTACGAGTCTTCTATTGAACCTGGCCGAACGTGGCTTAGGCCCTGATAGGGCGATCCGCCGTGGAATTCGGCACTTGCTGAAGCAGCGTCTCGGTGAGATCCACGCGGGCGATGCCCAATCGACAGCCCGCCACGAAGAACACTTCATCGAGCAGATGTGCCGTGCGCCCATCGCCCTGGTGCCGGAGAAAGCCAACGATCAGCATTATGAAATCCCTGCCGAGTTCTTCCAACTGATTCTTGGCCCTCACCTCAAATACAGCGGCACATTCTGGCCCGCAGGGGTGGCCTCGTTAGCCGAGGCAGAAGTCGAAGGGCTCCGTGAATCCTGCTTCCATGCCGACGTGAGGAATGGGCAAACGATTTTGGACCTGGGATGCGGCTGGGGATCCCTCACACTATGGATCGCGACCCACTATCCAAACACCCACATCACGGCGGTTTCCAATTCCCACTCGCAACGGGCTTATATCGAAACTCAAGCCAGAGCGCTGGATCTGCAGAACCGGCTGCGAGTGGTGACTTGCGATATGAACACCTTTGACGTCGATCATGAGCGGTTCGATCGGGTAGTGTCGGTGGAAATGTTCGAACATATGCGGAACTGGCCCGAACTGTTTGCACGTGTTCGACAATGGCTCAAACCAGGCGGGCGATTCTTCATGCATGTGTTCGCGCATCGTGCCATTCCGTACTTGTTCGAAGACCGAGGCCCCACCGACTGGATGAGTCGTTATTTTTTCACGGGCGGGATGATGCCGAGCGATCGCTTGCCGCTGGCCTGTCAGGATCACCTCACCTGCATCGCGCGTTGGCGGTGGGACGGCACGCACTATGAGAAGACAGCTAACGCGTGGCTGACCAATATGGACGACTCTCAAGAGGCGCTGTGGCCATTCCTGGAACGCACCTACGGTTCTGCACAGGCAGCAGTCTGGTGGGTACGGTGGCGCATGTTTTTCATGGCCTGTGCTGAGTTGTTCGGCTACGAGCAGGGCCAAGAGTGGGGGATCAGCCACTATCTGTTTGAAAAATCCGGCGCAGGGACTTGATGGCGATGGGCACTATGATGGTCGCGAGTAATGTCGTGCTCTTTCAGATCGGCTGGTTCAGCTGCGTGTTAAGTGCCGGCGCGCACCAGCCCTGGATCGGCCTGTTTGTGACGATGGGAGTGGTGCTCACGCACGTCCTTCGCGCCCCCGTACCAACGATGGAGCTCAAATTAGTATTCGTCGCGCTTGCCATAGGGCTGGTTTTCGACAGCATCCTGGTCTGGCAGGGCTGGCTTACCTATTCATCGGGAATCCTGCTGCCGAATATCGCCCCCTATTGGATCGTGGCCATGTGGGGACTCTTCGCCACGCTGCTGAATGTCTCGTTGCGTTGGATGAGAGGGCACTGGCTCACCGCGGTCTTGTTGGGAGCTCTTGGCGGCCCAGCAGCCTACTATGGTGGCCTCCGTCTCGGCGCGTTGGAATTTGGAAACATGCCAGCGGGCCTGACAGCTTTGGCGATCGGCTGGGCGGTGCTGACGCCGCTACTGCTGGCGTTGTCGATCCGCTTTGACGGCCATGCAGATCAGTTGGAGATGAGGGCAGCATGAATCCCGGACTCTATGCCACAGGGTTGGCGTCGATGCTCATCGTCGCAACACTCACATGGGTCGTCAGTGTCTTGAAGCGTGATGTGAGTATTGTCGACGGAGTCTGGGCCGCGATGTTCGTCCTCGCGGCGCTGGTGTATGCGAGTGGAGCGGATCACTCGACGGGACGAACGCCGCTCATCCTCACGCTGGTCGTTCTCTGGGCCCTGCGCCTGTCCGGTCATATCATCTGGCGCAACTGGGGCGAGCCAGAAGACCGGCGCTATCGCGATATCCGCGAGAAGTACCAACCATATTTCGGTCTCAAGAGCGTGGGCATCGTCTTTTGGTTTCAAGCCGGGCTGGCCTGGATCATCTCCATGCCTCTCTGGCAGGCCCTCACCGTCCCCGTTGAGATCGGAGCATTCGACGTCGTGGCAGTCACTGTGTGGACCATCGGCATGCTCTTCGAGTCGATCGCGGACTGGCAGTTGTCACGATTCAAAGCTGATCCGTCAAATCAGGGTAAGGTGATGGACCACGGACTCTGGCGCTACACACGTCATCCCAACTACTTCGGAGAGTGCCTGATCTGGTGGGGCTTCTATCTCTTCGCGGTGCCCACGGGAGCCTGGTGGACGGTCGTCGGGCCGCTGCTTCTGACCTACGTACTCTTACAATTTTCCGGGGTCACGCTCATGGAACAGACAATCGTCGAGCGGAGACCGGCGTATCGAGAGTATATGGCTCGGACCAATGCGTTTATTCCCGGCCCTCCAAGACGAGGTGTCGAGGAGTCCGCGTCAGCTAATAGGGGAACAGTATGATTCACCTGTGTTCTGCGCCTCGATGGCTTGGGATTGCGGTAGTCACACTCGTAAATGTGTGTCTCCCTGGTTTATCGCACCAAGCGTGGGGTGCCATCTCACAAACCTACGACTTCAAGGTCTTCCTCGGCAAGGATGAAATCGGACACCAGCGCTTTGACCTTTCTACGGAAGGCGAGCGGACCCAGGTCCGGGTAGACGCGAAGTTCACGGTCAAGTTTCTGTACATCACCGTCTATACCTATCGGCATACCAACGTCGAAATATGGGAGGGAGCGTGCCTGCGTGAAATTCACGCGGAGACGGACGATAACGGCGAATCCTTCTTCGTAAACGGAATCTTTCGGAACGGGAAGATGTGGGTGCGGACACAGGGCGGGAACTGGATCGCCGAGGGATGTATCAAGACCTTTGCCTACTAGAACCCGGAGTGGATGACAGGCGAGCGATTGCTGAATTCGCAGACCGGTGAACATCAACCCGCGTCCATTCTTGCGGTGGGCGAAGAGACAATCCCCGTGCAGGGTGTCCCGACGCGAGCCACGCACCGCCGCATCGTCACGGACAAGTTCACGATCGATCTCTGGTACACCCTGAATGGGAGATGGGTTGCCCTGCAATCCACCACGAAAAAGGGGGACGCCCTTCGGTACCAGCTTCAGTGAGGGAACCATGTTATCTGTCATACCGACATTATTGATGCTCGGCCTTCTGATCCCATTCGCAGCCTGTAGCAGCCCTCCACCCATGCGCACCGCCAAGACCGTGGACTTGGAGCAATTCATGGGGGATTGGTATGTCATTGCCAATATTCCGACGTTTCTCGAGAAGGACGCCTACAACGCCATGGAATCCTACCGCCTGGCCCAGGACGGAACCGTGGCCACGACTTTCAGTTTCCGCAAGAGCAGCTTCGACGGAGAACTAAAGACCTACCATCCGACCGGCTACGTTCTCAATAAAGAATCACACGCAGTCTGGGGTATGCAGTTCATCTGGCCGATCAAAGCCGACTATCGCATCCTCTATGTGGATAGCGCGTACAGCCAGACCATTATCGGGAGAATCGATCGTGATTACGTGTGGTTGATGGCACGCACACCGCAGCTTCCCGATGCGGACTACCAGCATTTTCTAGAATTCATTGCCGCAGAAGGCTACGACATCTCAAAAGTCCAGAAGGTGCCACAACGGGGAAAGGAGTGAGACCGAGCGCACTGTCAGCCATCCAATGAGGAGCGGAGGCCTTATGAGGGTTGCGATTATCGGTACAGGTATCTCGGGAATGTTGGCTGCTTATCTGCTCCACCACGACCATGAGATCACGGTCTTCGAGGCCGCCGACTACATCGGTGGACACACTAATACGATCAAGGTGCAGCTAGACGATCGGACCTATGCGGTGGATACGGGCTTTATCGTGTTCAACGACTGGACCTATCCGAACTTCATCCAACTGCTGAACCGACTCGGTGTGGCATCGCAGCCGAGCGATATGAGTTTCAGCGTGACCTGTGAGCGGACGGGTCTGGAGTATAACAGCACGACACTTAACACCCTCTTTGCCCAACGCCGGAACCTGTTTCGCCCCTCGTTCTACCGAATGATACGAGACATCCTGCGATTCAACAGGAAATCCCTTTCACTGCTGAATCAGCCTGAGCCGGGTCCGACATTGGGTCTGCACCTCGAATCTCAGCACTATTCGCGCGAGTTTATCGATCACTACATCGTCCCGATGGGAGCCGCGATCTGGTCAGCCAGCCATGAGACCATGTGGAGATTCCCGGCCCGGTACCTCATCCAGTTTTTCAAAAACCACGGCATGCTTTCGGTCGATGATCGGCCGACCTGGCGGGTCATTAAAGGTGGATCGCAACGGTATGCTGAGAAACTCGTCGCGCCGTTCCGTCATCGGATTTATCTCAACTCCCCGGTCGAATCAATCGGTCGTTTTCCAGACTATGTCGAGATTCGCGCCAATATCGAACGCCAAGCGTACCGGGCCTTACGCTTCGACCACGTCATCATCGCGACACACAGCGATCAAGCCCTCTCGATGCTGGCCGATCCTTCACCGACGGAAAAGGAGGTGTTAGGTGCGATTCATTATCAAGAGAATGAAGCGGTCTTGCATACGGACACGTCGTTGCTACCCAAACGGAGACTCGCCTGGGCCGCATGGAATTACCATCTGCTTGGCGCACAGCCGGATCGAGCAGTTCTGACGTACCACATGAATAAGTTGCAGAACCTCTCCGCACCCTGCGAGTTCTGCGTCACGCTCAATCACACACAATCGATCAATCCTGCGGCGATCCTCCATCGCATCACCTATCATCATCCAGTGTATTCCCCGGAAGCCGTTGCCGCACAGAGGCGCCACGGCGAGATTAACGGTGTCAACCGGACGTCCTATTGCGGTGCCTACTGGGGTTTTGGGTTTCACGAGGATGGAGTGAACAGTGCTCTGACCGTCTGTAAACCATTCGGGAAGGGCCTCTCATCATGAAAAGCGCGATCTATACGGGACACGTTCGGCACCGGCGGTTCAGTCCGGTGTCGCACGCGTTCACCTACCGGTTATTCATGATGTATGTAGACCTGGACGAATTGCCGACCCTGTTTCAGAATCGGTGGTTCTGGTCTGTTAACCGAACCAATCTTGCATCGTTTAACCGCGCGGACCATGTTGGCGATCCAACCATTCCCTTGGGTGGATCGATCCGACAACTCGTGGAGGAGAGAACAGGCAGTCAGCCGGCTGGACCGATCCGTCTTCTGACCCATCTCCGCTACTTTGGGTACGTCTTCAATCCCGTCAGTTTCTATTTTTGCTATGACCGATCCGATCGTTGCGTTGAGACCATCGTCGCTGAAATCACGAATACACCTTGGGGCGAGCGACACTGTTACGTACTGAGTTCCGAACAGAATCGCGCCAGCGGGAGGAAGAAGCGCTATCAGTTCGACAAGATATTCCATATCTCGCCGTTTATCGACATGGATGTGGCGTACGACTGGCGATTCACCGAACCGACCTCGCAGCTGGCGATCCACATGGAAAATCTTCGCAAAGGTCAGCCGTTTTTCGATGCAACGATGAAACTGGAACGGCGGGAAATCTCTGGCACGGCCCTCGCTCGCGTGCTCGTCCAGTATCCTCTGATGACAGCCAAGGTCATCAGCGCCATCCGTTGGCAGGCCTTGAAACTGTGGATGAAGGGTGCCCCGTTTTATGCGCACCCCAAGAAGCGAACGGAGCCGTCGCCTGTGGCGACGAGTCAGACACCATCATGAGGAGCCAGACGATGACGTCCGGTCGTGCATTCAGCCATCGATCGAGTAACCGTCGAAGCTCTTCGACGCGAGCGCCTGGGCTCTACCGCCTCACGCGTCACCTCGTCTTGGCTCGACTGTCGAAGCTCCGGTCCGGGACAGTGACCATTCAAGAAGATCAGGAACGCTTCCAGTTTGGCCGCATCACCTCAGACTGCCAGCTGGAGGCCACCGTGACGATTCACGATCCTCGCGTCTATACGGATATTGCGCTAGAGGGCACCGTGGGAGTGGGTGATGCTTACGGCCGGGGCTGGTGGAATTGTGATGATCTCACGGCGCTGGTCAGGATCTTCGTCAAGAATCGTGCGCTCTTGGACAGCATGGAAGAAGGCATTGCGCGGATGTCCTATCCTTTGCTCAAAGCAGTTCATTGGCGGAAGCGTAATACAAAAGCCGGCAGCAGGAAGAACATTGCCGCCCATTACGATCTGGGAAACGAGTTCTTCCGGCTCATGCTTGACGAGACGATGATGTATTCCTGTGCCTACTTTGAACGACCAGAGTCCACCCTCGCGGAGGCCTCACGGGCGAAGAACGATCGCATTTGCCGCAAGTTGCACTTATCGGCGAGCGACCGTGTGATTGAAATCGGCGCCGGCTGGGGTGGATTCGCGCTTCACGCTGCTTCTCATTATGGGTGCCATGTAACAACCACGACGATTTCACGGCAGCAGTATGACATGGCACTGCAACGAGTGCGGGAGGCCGGCCTAAGCGATCGAGTCACGGTCTTGTTCACGGATTATCGGGATTTACCCAAGCTCGGCGTGCAATTCGACAAGCTCGTATCTATCGAAATGATCGAGGCCGTCGGACATCAGTACTACAGGACGTTTTTCGAGATCTGCAGCCGCATGTTGAAGCCGCAGGGACTGGCCCTCATCCAAGGCATCACCATCGACGAACGATTCTATGAACGGGCAAGGCGCTCCGTGGACTTCATTCAGCGCTTCATTTTCCCCGGCAGCTGCATCCCATCCGTGAGTGCGCTGACAGGGGCGTCGGCGAAAGTCGGCGATCTGGGGTTGATTCACCTTGAAGATATCGGAGCCCACTATGCTCCTACACTTCGGGCTTGGAGGAGGAACATGGTCGAGAAGCTTCCGGAGATTAAGGTGCTCGGCTATCAGCCGGAATTTATCCGGCTGTGGGACTTCTATCTCTCCTACTGTGAAGGAGGCTTCCTTGAACGTTCAATCAGCGCCGTACACCTGCTCTTCTGCAAACCGGACTGGCGCGGCCTCAATCTGTCGGATGCTGGGACTCAAGTATCCTGAGATCGAATTGCGCTACATGGCCATTCGACTCACAACTCATCGCAAAGACCGTGACAAGGCAGCTACAGAGATGCTCGTGACACGGTCTTTTTGAGAAGCAGGGAACTTGAAATTACGTGGAAGACTTTGCCTATGCAGTGTCTCAAGAGACCAAAACTCATCAAGAATCGATCGTGGCAGAGGTTCTAGTTTCAACGTGAATGCCATATGAAGCACGCTACCCCACACGCGATCATAATTGGCGCCGGTCTTGCCGGATTGGCCTGCGCACGTCGACTGACACAATCGGGCCTCGCATGCATGGTGCTTGAAGCTTCCGACGGCATCGGTGGGCGTGTCCGCACGGATCGCGTAGAGGGATTTCAGCTCGATCGCGGGTTCCAGGTTCTTCTCACAGGCTATCCGGAAGCGCGCAAAGCGCTGAACTATGGCATGTTGGATCTCATGCCTTTTCACCCCGGAGCGCTCATTCGCTATGGCGGACGCTTTCATGTGCTGAGCGATCTTTTTCGCCGACCGCGAGATCTGGTTCAGACATTGGTCGGCCCTATCGGCTCGCTCGCCGACAAGTTGCGGATGTTGCGGATGCGACGGGACGCATTGCAGCAACGCCTCTGCTCTGAGATGGGAGACCCCGCCCGTCCGACTTACGAAGTCTTGCAGGCCTATCAATTTTCGGACGCCATGGTGACGCGTTTCTTCCGTCCATTTCTCAGCGGCGTATTTTTGGAGACGGCGCTGACAACACCCTGCTGGGTATTTGAGCTGGTGTGGGGTGCCTTTTGCCGAGGCGCAACGGCCTTGCCTCGAGACGGCATGGGCGCCATCGCACGGCAGCTTGCGGATTCTTTACCTCCGGGGACAATTCGCCTCAACGAAGCCGTACAACACATTCAGGGACCAAGTGTGGTGTTGGAGTCCGGGGAACAGCTCACGGGTGATGTGCTGGTGCTAGCGACAGATGACGCGACCGCCACCCGTTTGCGTGGGGAGCACGTACCAACCCCCTCAGCGCGTGGTTCGATGACGCTCTATTTCGATGCGCCGGCCGCTCCGCAGCGCGGACCCTGGTTGATGTTGAACGGGGAAGGTACTGGGATGGTCCGAACGCTCTGCGTGCTGAGTGAAGCGGCGCCGTCGTACGCGCCGACTGGGCGAGCCTTGATCTCTGTGACCACGACCGAACAGATTGGGGCACACGATGATGCTCCGCGAGCGGTGCGGCAGTTTC
The DNA here is from genome assembly GCA_002083365.1 of Nitrospira sp. SG-bin1. Taxonomy (NCBI): domain Bacteria; kingdom Pseudomonadati; phylum Nitrospirota; class Nitrospiria; order Nitrospirales; family Nitrospiraceae; genus Nitrospira; species Nitrospira sp. SG-bin1. The sequence continues at coordinate 18,242 of LVWS01000046.1, forward strand.
TTCAATCCTGGTTCGGCTCGCAAGTCGATGAGTGGCGTCATCTCCGGACGGATCACATTCACCGAGCGCTGCCTCCAATAGAGCTGCTTTCACCGGGGAACCGCGTAGCCCAACCGCGCGCGGCTGCGGGGGTCTACCTGTGTGGCGATTACCGGGAAAGCGGTACGCTGGATGGGGCGCTGTTGTCGGGCCGGAAAGCAGCTGAGGCAATATTGGCTGATTATGCCCTGTCATGACTCCAATCAAAGTGGTTGAAGAGTTGGCAGGTCTCAGCCATTCATAAAAAGTTCATCGATGCGGAGGTTCGTCCAACAAGGAGGTTTTCTTATGGCGGCCAGTGAGAAGGGGTATGACATCTCGGAGTGGTATGACTCAAAGCCGGTGAAGATCGGCTGGTTGGCGATCCTGGGGATCGGGGTGTTTTGGGTGCTGTACCAGCGGGCGTTCGGGTACTCGCACGGGTTGGACTCCATGACCCCGGAATTCGATTCGGTGTGGATGGGGTTGTGGCGGTTTAACATCATTGCGAACGCGCTGTTCTTTGCGGTGACCATCGGATGGATCTGGACCACACGCGACCGAAATCTGGCCAATCTCGATCCGAAGCTGGAGCTGAAGCGGTACTTTTACTGGATGGGGTGGTTGGTGTGTTACATCTGGGGAGTGTACTACGCGGGCAGCTACACACTGGAGCAGGATGCGGCGTGGCATCAAGTGATCATCCGGGACACGAGCTTCACGGCGAGCCACATCGTGGCGTTCTACGGGACGTTCCCGCTGTACATCACGTGCGGGGTGGCGAGCTATCTGTATGCGCAGACGCGGTTGCCGCTGTATAACCAGGCCACCTCCTTTGCATTGGTGGCGGCGGTGGTGGGGCCGATGTTCAT
>LVWS01000047.1 GCA_002083365.1 Nitrospira sp. SG-bin1
CATTCCGCGCGGAGAATAAATCAGACCTTCCCTAGCGGGAGACACGGCCGGATTGTATAACGACCGGTTAAGCCTTCTCTTGACCGTTGGCTGAGCGTGACGAGCTTCAGCGTCATTCTCTGGAGAGTAGCGGGGACGTTGAATCGGATCGACGCGGTAAGAGTCGAGAGCGAGCGATGTCACAAGGAAGCCGTCAAGCAACGTCGCGCCGCCGGGGTCATGGCTGAAAGCGAGCCGGGTAAAGGATCGATCTTTTCAACACGGTTCCTTGTAACCAAGAATATCGGGGACCATCGTTGAGGGGCGACCGGCAGGCCCAAGAACATGTGACGGTGGATCGGATCGACGGCCGACACATGCCGAGCTCGATCGGTTTCCGCCCACGCGTGTGAGGTTGATATGACTCGGTTGACCGCCGGATCGGATCACCGGACCATTCTCATCGTGGACGACAATCCGGCTGCCTTGTATGTGAAGAGTCGACTGCTCAGCCGACAGGGCTACCGCGTGATCGAGACGAATAACGGCCGCGAGGCACTCGCCATGGCCGCCGCGGAACGACCTGATCTGATACTCCTTGACGTCAATCTGCCGGACATCGACGGTTTCGATGTGTGCCGGCAACTCAAGACACAACCCGAGACCCAATTCATCAAAATATTGCAGACTTCCGCCGCCCGCATCGGCGCGCCGGATCGGTTACGGGGGTTGGAAGTCGGCGCCGACGCCTATCTGATTGAGCCGGCGGAAGAAGAAGAGTTGATCGGCACGGTGGAGGCCCTATTGAAGCTGGGCCAGCATGAACGGGACAACCGGCGCCTCATCGAACGTCTCAGCGAAAGCGAAGCACGCTATCGGTCCCTCGTCGAGCGGATGCCGGCGGCCATGTACACCATCGATCGGGACGGCCGCATCACGTTTTACAACGAGCAAGCGGCTGAGTTGTGGGGGCGCCGGCCCAACCTGAGAGACAGGGAGGATCGGTTTTGCGGGTCTCACAGGCTGTTTTGGCCGGACGGAACACTGTTGCCGCACGACAAGACGCCCATGGCCGATGCGGTGCAGCACGGCACAGTCCTGCATGGCCAGGAAATCATCATTGAACGCCCGGACGGCACCAGGCGCCACGTGATCGTCCATATCGATCCATTGCAAAACGCGGAAGGCCACATCATCGGCGCGGTGAACCTGTTCACGGATATCACCGCACGGAAGCGTCGAGAGGACCAGCTGCGTGAAAGCGAAGAACGGTTTGCGCTCACTCATCGTGCAACAGGCATCGGAACCTTCGAGTGGCGACCGGACTCCGGACAGGTCATCTGGAACCGAGCTCACTATGAACTGTTCGGGATCGATCCATCGAGGCCCTGCAGTTTTGAACTCTGGCGCGATGCAGTCCATCCGGACGACCTTTCCAGGACGCTGCAAGCCGTCCAATGTGTGCTTGACCGGGGAGAGGGTGTGATCGATTCGGAATATCGGATCGTCCGACCGGATGGGGACATCCGTTGGATGCAAGGCCTCGGCCGACTCTACTCGGCGAGCGAACGAGAACCGAGGCGAGTGATCGGCATCTGCCTGGACATCACGGATCGCAAGCGAGCGGAGACGGCGCTTCGGAGGAGCGAAGAAGAGTTCCGCACGATCAGCAACGCGGCGCCGGCATTGGTCTGGGTTTGTAATGCCGACGGACAGATCATTTACGTGAACGAACGTTGGTATGAATATACCGGTCAAACGCGCGAACAGGCGGTCGGATTTGGATGGGCGGAGACTCTCCATCCCGATGACCACGCGCGCATCCTGACATATTGGGAGCGATGCCGGGCCGCTGGAACCACGTATGAAGGCGAATGCCGCTACCGTCGGCACGACGGCGCCTATCGGTGGCACAGCTTTCGAGCCTTGCCGCGGCGAGACGAACAAAGCCGGATTGAGGCGTGGTATGGGATCAGTATCGACATCCACGTGCGCAAGCAGGCCGAAGAGGCGCTCCGCCAGAGCGAAGAGATGTTGCTTCTGGCTCAGCGGAGTGCGCGAGCCGGGGTGTGGGACGTCGATCTCGTAGGCGGTAGGGTTCGATGGTCCGAGCCATATTATGAACTCTATGGGCTCAGCCGGGAGGTGATTCCATCACAGGAAGGTTGGATTGCCAGCATCCATCCCGAGGATCGTGCGCGGGTCGAAGCGGAGTTTGCGAACGCGATAGCAAGCCGAGGGGCACAGCGCCTCGAATTTCGCATTCTGCGAGACCGCGAAGTGCGGTGGCTCCATAGTGAGGGTCAGGTGATGTGCGATGCCAACGGTCGGCCCGTTCGAGTCGCGGGACTCACCTGGGATATCACCGAGCGGAAGCGGGCCGAAGAGCAGCTGCGAGAGAGTCATCGGTTCGTCAGTGAAATGACCGGCGTGCTTCCCGGCGTGCTCTATGTGTTCGATCTCCGCGAGCGCCGAAACGTCTACGTCAATCGACACACGGGGAAGGTGCTCGGGTATAGCGCGGAAGAGGTGCATGCTCTGGGGACCGAATTTATCCCTTCCGTCTTGCACCCCGACGATGCACCGCGGCTGCAACAGCACCTGGAATATCTGAAAGACTTGGCGGATGGAGTCACGGCCCAGATGGAATATCGCTTCCGCCATCGAGACGGATCCTACCGATGGTTCCTGAGTCGTGATGTGGTGTGGCAGCGGTCCGCGGAGGGTGAGGTGCGCCAGATCCTTGGGATGGCCACGGATATCACGGAACGGAAACAAGCCGAGGAAAAGCTGCGTGAAAGCGAGCTGCGGTTTCGCGCGCTGGTCGAACGTATCGGCGATGTGTTCTGGATATCCGACCCTTCCTCGAAGACCTTGCTGTATGTCAGTCAGACATTTGCCGACATATGGGGCCGTCATCCGCGAGAACTGTACGACCATTTTGGATTGTGGATGGATGCGATCCATGAGGACGATCGACCGAGAGTGGCCGCAGGGTTTATTGAGCGTATCTATGCCGGAACATATGACATGGAATACCGCGTCGTGCGGCCGGATGGTTCGATACGATGGATCCATGATCGAGGCAAACCGTTGGGCATTGGGGATCTTGTCGCCGGCGTCGCGGAGGATATTACGGAACGCAAGCAGGCGGAGCGGGCGCTACGCGAAAGCGAGGAGAGGTTCCGCTTGTTGGCCGAGGCGATGCCGCATTTCGTGTGGCAGACCGATGAGCAAGGCCAGGCGGAATATGAAAATCAGCGGTGGTACCACTACACAGGTTTGACGCATGCGACGACGGGACGGGGCGGATGGCTCACGGTCCAGCACCCGGACGATGCCCCACGATTGGCCGAAGCATGGAAGAAAGCCGTCGAGACAGGCGGGGAATACGATGCCGAAACGAGATTCCGCCGCGCTGTGGACGGCACTTATCGGTGGTTTCGCGTGAGAGGCGCCCCGGTACGGGATGCTGAAGGCCGCATCCAGTCATGGGTGGGTACCTGCACGGATATTCATGATCGCAAGGAGACGGAGGCCGCGCTGCGTGAGAGCGAAACACGGTTTCGGAACGTCTTCGAGCATGCAGGGACAGGAATCGCCATTGCCACGCTCGATGGAAGTTTTGTCCAGTGTAATCCGGCCTACTGCGCGATGCTGGGCTACAGCGAGGAAGAATTCCGACGGCTGAGATTTTCGGAATTGATCCATGCCGACGACCGTGCCGACAACCTTGCCGAGATTGAGCGATTGCTGAGGGCGGAGTTGCCCAACTTCGAAATCGAGAATCGGTACGTGCACAAGAACGGTCAACCGGTGTGGGTGCACAAGTTCGTCTCGTTGCTGCGTGATCATGCCGGCGAGGCGAAGTATTTGGTGGCGTTGGTGACCAACGTGACGGAACGGCGCAAGGCGGAGCAGGCGCTGCGCGAGACGCAAGCGCGTCTTCAGCGCTGGAACGTGGAGCTGGAACAGGCCGTCAATGAGAAGACCGCGGAATTGCGGCAGTCACAGGATCGCCTCCGGACGATGACGAGCGAGTTGAACCTGGCCGAGCAGCGCGAACGCAAACGCCTGGCCACCGAACTGCACGACCATCTGCAACAGATGCTGGTTGTCGGCAAGTTGACCATCGGACAGGGGAAACGAGTGACTAATAGCCTGCCTGCCTGTGAAGCCGTTCTCAAGAAGGTCGACGACATCCTGTCCGACGCGTTGACCTATAGCCGGACGTTGGTCGCGGAACTCAGTCCGCCGGTCCTGCGGGATCATGGCCTGGCGGCCAGCCTCAAGTGGCTGGCGGAATACATGAAGACAAAGCATACGCACACCGTGACCGTCGCCGTGCCCGACGATACGGAACTCACCCTGCCGGAAGACCAAGTGATCCTCTTGTTTCAATCGGCGCGGGAACTCTTGATCAATTCGGCGAAACACGCCGGTACCGGACGGGCGACGCTCCGGATGGACCGGCGAGCGGACCAGCTTCGCATCACCGTGCGGGATGAGGGCAAGGGGTTCGAGCCTGCGGCGACGGCCGGAACCCCCAGCGGTGAGCTTTCCTCCAAGTTCGGGCTCTATAGCATTGAGGAGCGTATGCGGGCTTTAGGCGGTTCGTTCATCCTGGAGTCCGTTCCGGGGCACGGGACTAGCGCGACTTTAATGGTGCCGTTGACGACGAACGCAAAGAATCAAGAGACCACAGCCGATGATTCGCCGCTGATCTCTCGTCGTCCTCACGCGAACGGCGCGTCACAAGATCCGTGTCTTGGCGATCGCCCCACGATCCGGGTGTTGCTCGTGGATGACCATGCGATGGTGCGGCAAGGGCTGCGTTCGGTGCTGGACGCCTATGCGGATATTCAGGTGGTCGGGGAGGCTCGGGATGGATCGGAGGCGGTCAAACTCGTCGAGGAGCTCCGGCCACGGGTGGTGGTGATGGACATCAACATGCCGAAGATGAATGGAATCGAGGCGACGGAGCACATCAAACTTCGTTACCCGGACACCATGGTGATCGGCATTTCGGTGAACATCGGAGACGGGAACAGCGACGCAATGCGGCGAGCCGGAGCCGCTACGCTGCTGACTAAAGAGGCAGCGGTGGAGCAACTCCATGAGACGATCGTTCAGGCAGTGGGATCGTAGATACTCTCGAAAGTCGATTCACCGATAGATCTCATCCGTCCCTTTACTGCTGCGGCGACGTATCGATGCCAGAGATTGGAATGTTCGCTTCTTGCGGACAAGCAAGTGAATGAGCAGAGGTCAAGCGTCCCATTCTAATCGCTAATTGTGTCCTACCCTTGACTCCCGAAAAAACAGCTTGTTAAAGTCGAGGTTGTCGTGTTTCGTATGCTTCTGTATGTTTGTTTCCTCCCGATAGGCTATCCATGCACTGTATCTCAAACTTGACCAAGTTGTTTCTATGGGCGGTGTGTCTCGCAGCCGGGACGAACGGCATGATCGCACAGGCCGGGCAGGGACCCATTGAATTATCTTCCCGATCCGCCACACCCGGTGCCACCTTGGTGCTGAATGGGAAAGGGTTGGGAACCTTTAAGTCGACTCAATTCAACCGGGTGACCGTCAATGGAGTGTCGGCATTGGTGCAACGATGGGACACAGAGGCCATCGAAATCAAGGTTCCCTTCAAGGCCACCAGCGGTCCGGTTGAAGTGTTCATGGGCAAGAAGAAGCTGTCCGCCGGGCCGTTGCTCATCACGGCTCCTCGGATAGACGCCATCACGCCGACGGAAGCGGAACGGGGAACCACGCTGCAGATTACCGGGCGTCATTTCGGCCTTTCGGCTGGTGCGCGTGATCCGAACACGATGTTCGGCGTCAATGACGTGGTGGTCGGTGGGGTCGTGGTGCGTCCTAAGCGGTGGAAAGACGACAAGATCGAGCTTGAAATTCCGACGAATGCGGTGAACGGTGATGTGGTGGTTCGGCTGGCTTCCTCCGATCCGCTTCCGGACGGATCGTGTTGCGCTCCGGTCGAACATGTCGTGAGTAACGCCGTTCCGTTGAAGCTGATTCCGTCCATCAGAGTGGACCCGGTCAGCGGGCCGGTGGGGACGAAGGTGGTCCTGTTCGGCCAGGGATTCGGAAATGCCAAGGAATCGATGGACGATGGCGTACTGATAGGTGAACGGCCGGCGACCATTGCCCAATGGAAGGACGATGTCATCGTCTTTCATGTCCCGCTCGACGCGCAGTCGGGTCCGTTGGTGTTGAAACATCAGGGACGGGAACGGGTGCTGGCACAGTTTACCGTTCATGTTCCCCGCGTCACGTCCATGACTCCGGCCAGTGCGCCCATCGGGACGTTGCTGCGCATTAACGGCGAACACTTTGGGTTTTACTCGGAGAGCGGATCGACTCCCTACAACTTCATGGACTTCAATACCGGCGAGAATCGCGTCGAAATCGGCGGGGTGCCGGCGGTGATCTACCGGTGGAACGATGACCGGATCGATGCGTGGGTGCCGTTCAGCGCGAAGTCCGGCAAGGTCGTGATCTATCGGAGTGCCAACACGCCGAACGTCGGCGGACTCTGTTGCGCCGAGCGAAGAGCGCTCGCCGTCGAGGCCGGGGACTTCATGTTGGTCACACCCGTCATCGAATCGTATGCACCTCACACCGCGGGATTGGATGCCACGGTGACGATCAAAGGCCGGGGGTTCGGCACCTTCCTCAAGACCGCCGAACATGCGGACTTTGGGTTGAATCAAAAAGCCTATAAACGACGCACCGACGTCGAAATCAACGAGCCGGGTGAAAATACCACCGTCGTGTCGAATGTGTCACGGACCGAAGTCTTGTTCAACGGCGCGGCCGCACTGGTTCAGTCATGGACCGATGAGGAAATCGTCGTCAAGGTCCCGCACCGTAATCTCTACGGCATCGGAAAGAAGGGAGAGTTTTTCGATAACCTGGCGACCGGGCCGTTGGTCGTTCGCCGGGGATCATGGGACTTGCTTCCCGATGGAACCTGTTGCTCGCCGAAAAAATGGTTGACGCTTGAAGCCGGACCGTTCACCATCGAGGCGAAAGGGCTTCCCGACTCAGGCTACTGGGATAACAACAGACCTGACGCGAGTACCAATCAATAATGCCGGTGTGGTTCTCTCGCCTCGGTCACCCCACGCGACAGAACGTAGTCGCATCGCTCGGCATCTTACTCGGAGCATTGCTCCTGCCGCCTCAATCGGCGGGAAACGCCGATTCCAACCTGTCGGTCATCGCCCAAGCGAGTAGCACGAAATCAACGTTGATGAGCATTCAGTTTCGCACGCCTCAGCAGGGGTGGGCGGTAGGAAGCGGAGGCACAATCCTAAAGACCACCGATGGCGGCAAGAGATGGAAACGGGTAACCAGCGGGACGTCGACTCTGTTGACGTCGGTGTTCTTTACGGACCCATCCATTGGATGGGTGGCGGGGAGCGGAGGATTTCTGAGCCGCACGACGAATGGAGGCGAGTCCTGGGTTCAACAAGTCTTGGATACGCAACAGCCACTGTACGCCGCTTATTTCTCTTCTCCAACCGTCGGATGGGTCGTCGGAGGAGGAGGCACGATCTTTCACACAACGGATGGCGGCCAACATTGGGCCGAACAGGTCAGTGGGACGACGGCGGCCCTTTATGCGGCGCATTTTCTCGATGACCGGAAGGGCGCGATTGTCGGTGCGTTGGGCACCGTCCTTTCCACGGACAATGGGGGGGCGAGCTGGACTCCGCAAGAAACGCAGAATGCGGCGACCTTGTTCGACGTTTTTTTCACGGATGCTACGACCGGATGGGCCGTCGGCAATGCGGGGGCCTTGTTTCAAACCACTGATGGTGGAGCAAAATGGGTGGATCAAACCTTGCCCTGCGGCAAGACGTGCACAAAGGTCATCGATCTGTTGAAAGTCCGCTTCACGAGTCCTCAAGAAGGTTGGATTGTCGGCGAGCGGGGCATGCTGTATCGGACGGCCGACGCCGGCCACACCTGGAGTGAGGGACGATCGATCACTCCATCTTCATTATTTGGTCTCAGTTTTCCAGACGCTGCCCGTGGGTGGGCCAGCGGGGAAAACGGGACCATCATTCATCTCCAACCAGGGCGTTGATCCTCCATCGGTTCATCCGATTCCTCTCTGCTTTCCGGCGATTTCGAATGTTCTTGTCTCTATTCGGTGCGCTTCTTGATTCTGATCTCCGGGCAGACATCGAGTCGAGGATGAGAGGGATTAGGCGAGCCGCCTCTCGATCAGGCCGGAAGAAATTCTGTCGCGACGCTGTTTCCTCGGGTACGGTTTCGAACGTTCATCCTGAAAGTGTCACTTCGAAATTCGCGGGCTGATCCAACACTCCATGACCCATGCCGATCTCCGTTGACAAATGTCTGTGGCCAAATTAATGTAGTGACATCACTACAACAATGGACAATTGTATGCATATTGGATTACGCGAAGCGAATCAACAATTTTCTCGCCTGATTAAAATGATAAGGGGCGGACAGGAAGTGGTCCTGACTGAGCGAGGAAGGCCATTCGCAGTGCTGAGACCGATTCGGAAGCGAGACCAGACGGCCATTCAACGGTTGGAGGCTGCGGGCTTCTTGCGTCCTGCAGCCAAACGTGCCGGCCTTCCGGTGTGGAAGCCGAGGCCAGCTACAGGGCGTCCCTTGGCTAAGACGATGCGGCAAGAGCGAGACAAACGGTGAGACAGAGTCGCTGGGCGTATTTCGATGCTAGTGTGCTGGTGAAACGATATGTCAAGGAGCCGGGGTCATCCGCCGCGCGACGACATTTGCAGCAGTATCGATTTCTGTCCTCGGCTGTCGCCCCGGTCGAAGTGTTGTCCGTATTGAGCCGACGCTGCCTGGTCGGAGACCTTACGCAACGTCATTTTTTAGCCATCCGGTCGAGGATCCGGAAAGACCGCAGCTACTGGGAGCTCGTAGAAGTCAGTGGGATTGTTCTGAATCGGGCGGAGGAACTGGCCCAACAAACCGGCTTAAGAACGCTTGATGCCCTCCACCTTGCCTCGGCCCTCACATTCCAAGCCGCTTCAGGACTCACCATTCCCTTCGTCACCGCGGATGTGAAACAGCACAAAGCAGCCGAACGACTTGGACTACATCTGATTTGGGTTGAATAAAACCGCTATGGCCCATTGCGTTTTCTTGGCGACCGATGTCGGCAGCATACTGTGCGCTCATTTATTGCTCGGCGATTGGCCTTGTCGGTCTTCTCCAGACCCATCACTACCGTCTTGAGGATCACTGGGTTGTGTTTTTGACGTCCGCTTATTGGCTGGCGACTGGCCTTGTCCCTTGCCAGCTGATGCTGCTCCGTGCGTCTTGGATTCTCCCGACTGCAATTGTGATGTGCGTTTGTTGGCGGGTGATTGCCCTTGTCCCTTGCCGGGTGATGTCGAACCATGCTGTATGGTTCTTTCCTCCGGCGAGGTCTCGGCATCCGCCAATCCTGCAATACCGTGCCCTGTGAAAATGGCTGCTACTCCGATCAACAGGACCCGAAAGCCAAGTCTGTATTGCCGTCTCATTGTCCACCTCCAGTGTAGACGGAACTCAAGACGCAAGGGGTACCTTCAATAAGCAATCAGTAACTGAATGTGCAACACGTTCGAGTATCGCCAGTGTAGCGTGTCGTTGTACTCATCATGACGAGGATTCTCCCTAGGTCTCTCATGCTGGATCCCATTTCGACATTGTGAGCTAAATTTTCGGCAGGAGGTACATTACCCGCCTGTGGCTATCGTAAGCTTGCACATTCCGCTCGAGAGTCGCATCCGTACTGCTGGATAAGAGTCCTCCATGCGTCAAACCATTCGGCTTCGAGGTCTTGGCGCGACAAAAGATGTCCAACTCATGTAAGCCGGCCCGCATAGAATTCGGCCGCGATTCCCTGTTGGAGACAGTGAGATCTTTTTAAGGTATGGCACCGATTCGTGACGCTCGAGCCGCGAGACTCCTTCGGCGATTATGGGAAATGGTGCGATCGATGATGGCCCCGCAATTCATGCATTTCCAGGCATAAAAGACGAGAAAGAAATCTGAAAACCGTTCCAACATCATCATCCCCTTGCACTTCGGACATTCCATTGATCCCTCCCAGGTCGGTTAGGTTCACAGCTAATGACAAGGTCAAGCAAAACCTACGCCAATTCGCCGCGGTGCGGTATTGCAAGGAGTTGTAGGCTACGTAGTTAGACTAGGTAGATGATTTTCAAAATATTGACGATGCACGAGAGTGTAATCCGTCAATGTTTTGCCGGCTGCTGTGAGAAGGGCGCCTATGCACTTTCTTGTCTGGGTAGGCGGTCGGGTCGGTATCGGCTTGCGAAGATCCAGATGGCAGTGATCTTTCGATGAGCAGCTTTTACTTTGATTTGCATGGCGTACGGATTCTCGAGCAAGCTATTCCTAAGCTTTTCACGAGAAGCGCCACCGGGCCCACGCATTTGAAGCATGCCGCTCCCGCTCTGCAGCTGCGGGCGCTGGGATCAGTGCCGCATCTACTGAACGACGAGGTTGCAGCTCGGTGGCTTAACCGCCTTTTTGTAATCCGATTTCACAACCAGTATGATTTCAATGGGCAAGCTTAGAATTGAGCTTACCCAGACAGGCACGGCGAGATGATCCCTCCAGCACTCGAATCGTGGGCATTTTGGACGGGAGTAGCCGGTGTGGTGTTCCCGGCATTGGGGGCTTTATGTGGCGGTTTATCGTGGTGGTTCTCCTCCACCATCAAGTCTTTGAAAGAAGAGATAGACGTCACTGAGGGGGAAAAAATCCAAGCGCTTACTGAAACCGTTTCCTACCTGCAGCTGCCAGCAGAGTGGACGCTGAAAGCAGGCGTCGTGCTCACGGCGTTGGGAGCCTTATGTGGCGGCTTGTCCTGGTGGTTTACTTCCACAGTCGGCGACATGAAAGAAGGAGCCCGTCGGCATTTTGAGGAGGAATCTAAAACGAAGCTGGAGGTGGCTGCGCAGGAAGTGTTGAGGGCACGCCAGGAAACGGCGAAAGCGCTCGCGGATGTGGCTGTCGCGAACGAGCGTGCTGGAAAATTGGAAGCGAAGGCAGCGGCACTTCGAGACCAAGCGGCGCGAGTGGAATACATGATGAGAGCCGCTGAAGCACGATCCGAGGAAGCGAAGAAAGAGGCCGCGCAGGCCGGTGAAGGAACGGCTAAAGCACTGGCCGAAACTGCGGCCACTAAGGAGCGCGCAAATAAGCTGGAAGGGGAGGCAGCGGCGCTTCGAGAGCGAGCGGCGCGAGCAGAAGCCGAACTTCTAAAAGTCAAAGATCGCATCAAGAGAAGAATAATCTCAGATGCTCAGCGCGCACGCCTCCTCAAGAAGCTGAAACCGCTGCCCAAAGAGCCAATAGGCATCGTCGCACTATTGGGGGATGAAGAAGCAGTCAGCCTTGCAAGACAGATCGCGGATATTCTTAAAGAAGCCGGGTGGGACAACATCACCGTTAAGCAAGCCTTGTTTAGCGGTAGAGTGAGAGATTTCGAAATCAGGATTCGAGACCGTCAGAACATCCCGTCATTTGCAGTACAGGTAGGGGAAGCTTTTGATTCCATCGGGTTTATGCCTACGGCAGTTATTGATCGCTCCGTGCCCGACGGGGCTCTTGAAATCGTTGTTGGCATGAAGCCAAATTCCGAATAGCATCTGATTTGATCATTGTTCCCTTCTGCTCCACGCCGATTTCTGCTGCTTCGCAATGTCACGAGTATTGTATTGACTATGGCGGCTACCTTTCGTCAAGAGTTTGCCTCTTGATGCTTGTTGTCCGGGCGTCTGCGGGAACGGACACAGACATTCCCAAACCCGGTTCATGCCAAGGCTGAAGGGTAGGACCCTCGTAGCGATAACCTCCTTGCACGGGATCAGCAGTCAGGAGCAAGGGAGTGTCCAGGTCCAACACCTCGAACCCTTGCATGCCCAAGACTAAGCTGAAGGAGCATCCCATGGCGATGCGCGATTCGAGCATGCCGCCGACCATCAGCTTCAAGTTGGCCTTGAGAGTAAAGGCTGCAATTTCCGCCGCCTCCAGCACGCCGGTTTTCATGATTTTGATATTGATGTAGTCGGCGGCGTTCTGTGCGACAATCTTCCGAGCATCATCGAGGGAGCGTACGGACTCGTCCGCCGCGACGGGAATGCCGGTTTCTCGCCGAATGGCGGCCAGACTGTCGAGGTCATCCCGCACGACCGGCTGTTCCAGCAAGACCATCGTCCCGCCGAATTGCCGGACCCCATCGGCGAACGCAAGACACTCCGCTCGTGAAAACCCCTGATTGCCGTCGCCGATGAATGAAATGCCGGGCAAGACTCGATGTAAGGCTTCAAGTCGGCGGACATCTCCATCCACATCCTTGCCGACTTTCATCTTGAACAGGCGGAAGCCTCGCTCATACCACCCGCAAGCAAGGGACAACGTCTTCTCCTGGGTAGCGATCGGAATCGTGATATCGGTGACGCGGGGACGCACATCGGCACCGCCCCAGAGCCGCCACAAGGGGATACCGGTGGCACGGCAATGCGCATCGAGCAATGCGGTCTCGATACCGCACCGCGCAGAGGGTTGGGCAGGGGCTTGCTCTGCCAGGTAGTGGGCTAAGCTTTGGTAGTCACGAACCGACCGGCCGATGAGTGAAGGCGCAAGACGTGCCAGCGATTGGAGGCAGGACCAGCGATCTTCACCGCCGACTTCAGGGAACGGCGCTGCTTCCCCATAGCCATGAATACCGTTGCTGAGTGTGATGCGGACAAAGACATTCTCCGCGGCGATCCGCGTCCCCGTCGAGACGACGAAAGGGTCCGTGACGGGCGTATCGATCGGCCAGAACGTCACGTTTTCGATACAATCATTCTTCATCGGATCGCGTGGCTGCGTCTCACAGTAGTTTAGGAGTAAGGTACTCTCTGCCATTCGCTTCGTAGGGCCAGCCTCCGCAGCCATGACGAAGTGAAAAGCGATTCGCCCATACCATCGGATTCGGCTATCCCAGTCCGCCGAGGCGCGATTGGAGAATGCTGATGGTGGCGATGGCGGCCGTTTCGGATCGCAAGATGTGCTGACCGAGGGTGATGGAACAAACGTTTGCCTGCTCAGCCTTCTCCATTTCTTCCTTGCTCCAGCCTCCCTCCGGCCCGATCAAGAGCAGCACGGAGCCTGTCACATCTTGTGGTAGTGCGACCGTTTGTAAAATTTTTCCTTTCCGTCGCTCGGCAAGCATGAGAGTCACTGTACCGTTTGCCTGCCGTGTCAGCAATGAGGCAAGTGATTCCGGCTCCGCAATCGTCGGTATGTGCCACCGTTCGGATTGCTGGGCGGCTTCCAGCACGATGCGCCGCCAGCGGGCAAGTTGGTGGCCAACACGGTCGGCTTTGAGTTGCACCACACTGTATCGGCTTTCAATCGGCACGAGTTCATCCACGCCCAGCTCGGTGGCTTTCTGAATCACCCAATCCATCTTTTCGCCCTTGAGCAACGATTGGCCGAGGATCAGACGAGGGGTGCGGCGCGGCGGTTCTTGGATCGTTTCGAGAATCTGGCCGGTGACCGCCTGTTTGGATACATTGGTAATTCTTGCCAGGTACTTGGTGCCCTGTCCATCGCCGAGCCAAAGGGTTTCCCCGACGGCGATACGGAGACTATCCCTGATGTGAATCAGGAGATCGTCTGTGATGGAAATGGCCGGCGGGGCGACGCATTGAGGAGGAACGAAAAATACGGGCATGTGGCCCTGGAGATGTGGACGGCGATGATCTACTCGAAGAATGTCTTCATCTTGTCGAAAAAGCCGTCGCCGTTGGTTTCCATGGTCATGCCGCTTTCTTTGGCATACTCCATCAGCAGCTCTTTCTGTCTGGCCGTCAATTTGGTGGGAATTTTGACCTTGATCGTGTAGACCTGATCACCGGTCGAGCCGCCCTTCAGGCTGGGAATTCCCAAGCCTTTGATGCGAAGCACCTTGTCGTGTTGTGTGCCGGGCGGCACCTTGATGACGGTCTCTCCTTTGAGGGTCGGGACTTCCACTTTCCCACCGAGCACGGCGGTGACGAGGTTGACCGGCACATCACAGACGATATCGAGGCCCTTGCGATGAAAGATCGGATGGGGCTGAACGGTAATGGCAACGTAAAGGTCGCCCGGGGGGCCTCCGTTGGGGCCATGTTCTCCTTCATTGGAGAGACGAAGTCGCATGCCGGTTTCAATGCCGGCCGGGATATGGACGGCGATGGTGCGTTCTTTGTACACCCGTTGACGTCCCTGGCAGGTCGCGCAGGGTTCCGTGACGAAGTGTCCGACGCCTTCGCATTGACCACAGGGCCGGCTGACGCTGAAAAATCCCTGCTGGAAGCGAATCTGTCCCGCACCCTTGCAGCTCGTGCAGGGCTTGATGGCGGACGCTGACTTGGCGCCGGTGCCTTTACAGTCGACACAGATTTCCCAGCGCGGAATTTTGAGTTTGGCTTCTTTGCCGTAGACGGCTTCCTCGAACGAGATTTCAAGGTTGTACTGGAGATCATTGCCGCGTTCGGCTCGCGTCGCTCCGCCGCCTCGGGCCTGACCGAAAAAGTCCTCGAAGATGTCGTTAAAGACGTCCCCGAATCCGCCACGACCAAAATCGAACCCGTCAAAGCCGGGTCCGCCTTGTTGGGCACCGGCATGCCCGAACATGTCGTAGCGTTTTCGCTTGTCTTGATCGCTCAGGGTTTCGTAGGCTTCGTTGATCTCCTTGAATTTCTCTTCTGCGGATTTTTTCTGATGATCGCCGGCATGGAGGTCCGGATGGTGCTGGCGGGCCAATTTCCGGTAGGCCTTTTTAAGATCGTCGTCGGATACGTTCCGATCGACGCCGAGAATTTCGTAATAATCGCGCTTAGACACGGCCGCCATTGCGTATGGAAGTAAGGAAATCGCCCGAGTTCTCGATCACGCCGGGAACTCGGGCACTCTGATGCGCTATTCTAGGCTATTTCTTGTCTTTGTCTACTTCTTCAAATTCCGCGTCCACGACTTTCTCATCGGTCTTCGCCTCTCCGGTCCCGCCGGAAGATGAGGCACCCGGTTGAGGACCAGGAGATGCGGCGGCTTTCTTATACATCTCTTCGGCTAATTTGTGTGACGCCGTCATGAGAGATTGGGTCGCCGATTCGATGGCCTCGGCGTCGGTTCCCTCCAGCGCCTTCTTGACGGCGGCGACGGCATCTTGAATTTTCGTCTTTTCTTCCTCGGAGACCTTGTCTCCGTACTCAGTGATGTTTTTCTCGGTTTGATAGATCAGATTGTCCGCCTGGTTCTTCGCTTCCGCCAGTTTGCGGCGTTTCTTATCTTCTTCCGTATGCGACTGCGCGTCCCGAACGAGCTTCTCGACTTCATCCTTGCTCAGACCGCTGGAAGCCGTGATCTTGATGGATTGCTCTTTCTGGGTCGCCAGATCCTTTGCGGAGACATGGACGATGCCGTTGGCATCGATGTCGAACGTCACTTCGATCTGAGGCATGCCCCGTGGCGCCGGCGGAATGCCCACCAAGTCGAATTGCCCCAGCAGTTTGTTGTCATTGGCCATTTCCCGTTCGCCTTGGAAGACCCGAATCGTGACGGCCGTTTGATTGTCCGCCGCCGTCGAGAAAACCTGACTCTTCTTCGTGGGAACGGTCGTGTTGCGTTCGATGAGTTTGGTAAACACGCCGCCCAGCGTCTCAATGCCCAAGGACAACGGCGTGACGTCGAGAAGCAGGACGTCCTTGACCTCTCCCTTGAGCACTCCGCCTTGGATCCCGGCCCCGATGGCGACCACTTCATCGGGGTTGACGCCTCGATGCGGGTCCTTCCCGAAGAAGTCTTTCACTACTTGAATGACTTTGGGCATGCGGGTCATGCCGCCGACCAAGACGACTTCTTGAATATCCTTGGCCGTGACGTCCGCATCGGACAAGGCTTTGCGGCAAGGTTCAATCGTGCGTTGAATCAAATCATCCACCAGTTGTTCGAGTTTGGCTCGCGTCAGTTTCGTGACCATGTGCTTGGGGCCGCTGGCATCGGCGGTGATGAACGGCAGATTGATCTCCGTTTCTTGGGACGACGAGAGTTCGATCTTGGCCCGTTCCGCCGACTCCTTCAGGCGTTGGAGCGCCATCCGGTCTTTCCGCAAATCGATGCCCTGATCTTTCTTGAACTCGTCGACCAGCCAATCCATCACGCGGAGATCGAAGTCGTCTCCGCCGAGGTAGGTGTCGCCGTTGGTCGACTTCACCTCGAAGACGCCCTCGCCGATTTCCAACACGGAGACGTCGAAGGTCCCGCCGCCCAAGTCGTACACGGCGATCCGTTCATCTTTCTTCTTGTCCAGGCCGTACGCCAGAGAGGCGGCCGTCGGTTCATTGATGATACGGAGCACGTTCAGACCGGCGATCTGGCCGGCATCTTTGGTCGCCTGGCGTTGGCTGTCGTCGAAATAGGCGGGGACGGTGACTACGGCTTCCGTGACTTTTTCACCGAGATAATCTTCGGCCGTCTGCCGCATTTTCTGCAGTATCATCGCCGAGATTTCCGGGGGGCTATAGCGCTTGCCGCGCAATTCCACATGCGCGTCTCCGTTGTCCGCCTCGACCACCTTATAGGGAAGCCGCTTCATGGCTTCTTGAACCTCACGGCTCTTGAATTTTCGGCCCATCAGGCGCTTGACGGAGAAAATGGTGTTTTCGGGGTTGGTGATCGCTTGTCGTTTGGCGATTTGGCCGACCAGACGTTCAGTTTTATCGGTGATGGCCACGACGGAAGGAGTGGTTCGGCTCCCTTCGGCGTTGGCGATCACGACGGGGTCTCCGCCGCTCATAATCGCCACACAAGAGTTGGTGGTCCCAAGATCAATACCGATGACTTTACCCATTGGTGGACTCCTTCCTTCTCGACAACGGCGACTGAAACAGGTCAGTGCGTCGTTGAGTCATGTTCGCTTGCCTGAGCTGGACCCGACGAGACACTGACCATGGCAGCCCGTAGAATCCTATCGTGTAAGCGATACCCTTTTTGAAACTCGTCCAAGACCTTATTGGCCGGCACGTCGTCGGACGGCCCGTATGAGACGGCTTGATGGGCGCTTGGATCGAAGTCTTGGCCGACCGTTTCGATCGCCTGCACGCCGAACTTGGTCAGGGTGCCAAACAGTTGCTTGAGCGTCAGTTCCACACCCTGTATGAGGGCCGAATCGCCTCCGTTCGTCCGAGCCGCCTTGATGGCCCGCTCCATGTTGTCGACCACCGGGAGCAGCTCTTTGAGGAGCTGTTCATTCCCGAATCGGATCTGCTCACGTTGATCGCGTTGGATAAGGCGCTTGTAATTTTCAAATTCGGCAGCCAGCCGGAGATACTTATCATTGAGCGCGTTACATTCTTCCGTCTTACCGGCCAGTTCTTGCTGAACCGAGGAGTCCGCCGAATTCAAAGCCGGAGAATCTTCCTCTAAGTTCTCGATTGTATTGGCGTTTGACTTTTCTTGCTCTTGATCGTGACTCATCCTGATACCTATACAAGCGGTGAGATATCCATAGGAGGAGGGAAGTCAACGGGTAGCGGGAAAATAAAAATGTGCAGATACTTACAAGGAGAAGGCTAGACCCATTGCGTCAGGCCTTCGCCGTGGGCACGGCGATAGAGGAGTTCAAGCCCATGAAGGGTCAAGAACGGTTCAATATGTTGAATCGATCGCGCCTCCGGCGCGATCACGGTGGCTAATCCGCCCGTGGCGATCACATACGACGTGCGCCCCATTTCCCCTTCCATCCGCTGAACAAGCGTGTCCACCAGACCGGCATAACCGAAGATGAGCCCCGATTGAATACTGCCCGCCGTATCGATTCCAATGACGGTTTTTGGCCGGGCGAGTTCCACTTTGCTCAGCTTTGCCGCTCTGGTAAACAAGGCGTCCGCAGAAATGGCCAAGCCCGGTGCGATCACGCCTCCGAGATATTCTCCATCCCGACTGACTGCGCAAAATGTCGTCGCGGTGCCGAAGTCGACGATGATGAGATCGCGACGAAACTTCGCATAGGCCGCCGCCGCGTTCACGATACGGTCGCTCCCGATTTCCTTCGGGTTCAGGTATTTCAGGGTCAAGCCGGTATCCATGTCGGATGAGACGGTGAGGGGAATACAACCGAAGGACGTGTGAACCATCGATTCGAAGGTTTCCGTGAGGGCCGGAACGACGCTGGAGATGATCGCACCGGTGATCCGTTCAGGGGCACGCCCGTCTCGAGCCATGAGACTTAGACAAAGAACACCGTATTCATCGGCGGTGGTCTTGGGATCGGTCGCCAACCGCCAATGAGTCAACAGCGTGGATCCGTCAAAGATCCCGGCCACCACGTTGGTATTTCCGATGTCGATCGCGAGGAGCATCGCACCATTCTACCCGGCTCGATGCGCTTTCGCTACTCATCTCAGATGGACGACGTCGGCCGCACGGACATCGATGAGGGGCATCGGTTGTGAACGAGCGGGAGAAGGCAAGGCTCTCACTTGTAGCGCCCCGTCGACGGACAGCGCTTCCGCGATACCGACGATCGGTGGATTGTTCGTGAACTGGACGCGAACGTGACGCCGCAGCGTGGCACAGCGAGCCGTATAGGCCTGCCGCAGCCGGATCGGCCCGGCGGATCGAAGCTCGTCAAGACATTGTTCAAGTTCCAGAAGCAGTTGAGCAATGAGTCGATTGCGGTCGATCGTTCGTTGAGAGGCTTCCATCAGGGAGGCTGCGATCGGCTGCAATTCTTCCGGAAAAGAATCCGGCGGGACATTGACGTTGAGTCCGATTCCAATGACGACGACTGGGTCATTAGTCGTGACCAAGCTGCTCTCGCAGAGAATCCCGCCGACCTTCCGCTCACGGAAAAGCAAGTCGTTCGGCCATTTCAGCGAAAGGGACACGGCGGCCACCTGCTGAGTGGCTTGGGCCACGGCAAGGGCACTGACCAAGGGGACCCAGGACAGCCATTGAGAAAGGGAACGGGTGTGTCCCATCCCACGAACGATGACGGAGCAGTAGATGTTCAATCCCGATGGTGAGAACCACGTGCGTCCATGTCGGCCATAGCCGCCGGACTGGCTTTCAGCGACCACGACCGTGCCGTGTGGCGCGCCATTCTGAGCCAGCGACAAGGCCTCCTTGTTGGTCGAGGGGAGAACTTGATGAAGATACAAGGATTGCCCCAGAGAAGTGGTCGCAAGGGTGCTGCGAATACCGTCGAGGCTGAGTGGGGGAGAAGCGGCCATCAATAATTATGAACGTCGGTGTCGCGATGAACGAGTCAAGGCCATGGCAAGGCTGATTGTTGCCGCCGGGGCGGAATGGGTGAGTGCTCCGATGGAGATGCGATCGGCCCCGGCTGCCGCCATGGCTCGGACGTTCTTCAACGTGATGCCGCCCGAGACTTCCACAAGGGTCCGCTTATTGATCAACGCCACCGCACGTCGAACCATGTCCGGATCCATGTTGTCCAGGAGAATAACATCAGGCTTTCCCGAGAGCGCGTGTCGAACATCGGAGAGAGATTCCACTTCAACGATGATGGGTAACGCCTTGGGCCGACGCGCATGGGCGAGTCGGCAGGCCCTTTCAACCGGTCGTCGATTGCCTTGGAGGAGCGCCAGGTGGTTGTCCTTGATCAGAATGCCGTCACTCAATGATTGACGGTGGTTCACCCCTCCGCCGAGAGACACGGCCCACTTTTGAAGCGCGCGCCAGCCCGGAAGCGTTTTCCTGGTATCCAGGATACGGACAGGGTAGCCGCGCACGGCTTGACAGAACCGTTGCGTCAACGTGGCGATCCCGGAGAGGTGTTGGAGAAAGTTCAAAGCAACCCGCTCGGTCCGTAAGATAGACCGCCCGTCGCCCTCGATAAGGAGGAGCGGGTCTCCATTCTTCGCGCGCTGGCCGTCGCGCTTGAGGACCGACAACCGTAGGGAAGGATCGATCACAAGAAAGGTCTGAACCGCCGCGGCCATGCCTGCCACGACCAACGACTGTTGGGCGATGATCTCTGCCCGAGCCGGCACGGAAGAAGAGAAGATCGACGCGGTCGTGGCATCGCCCTGCGCCAAATCCTCTTCAAGTCCTTGGCGCACCGCACGGCGAATTTCTGCAGCGGGGAGCGTGGCCATCGGTCAGGCTCCGAGCATCACGCGGAGCTGCTGTTCGCTGTCGGCCAGCAAGGTTCGATCGCGGGAGAGCGTTCGCATCCGTTCCTGGTGCTCGGCAATCACTTCCGATGGAGCTCTCGACGCGAATTCGGAATTCTTTAATTTTCCGCCGATCCGTTGCAATTCCTTGTCGGTCTCCGTGAGTTGCTTCGCCAGGCGCTCAATCGCTTTGTTGAGATCGACGTCATCGGCGACTGCGATACCGACCGTGAGGCCTTCCGTAATGAGTCGCAACAATCTTGTCGCCGGCCAATCGCGAGGCCGGCTTACTTCGGCGGTGCCACGGATGAGGGGGGCCAGGTGTCGGTGTAACTGGTGGAGCTGGTTCTGCTTATTCTGGTCGTCGTGCCCGACATGGAAGGGGATCTGCTGTCCCGGCGGATAATTCAGGAGGACACGACCGGTTCGGACGAGTCCCACTGTTCGTTCCAGCAACGCGAAGCGCTGTTCTACGTCAGGTGCCGTCCACATCTGATCAGGAATCGGGTAGCTTTGGACGACGATGCTCTCTCCCTGATGGGGGATCGTTTGCCAAATCTCTTCCGTGATGAACGGCATGAAGGGGTGCAGCAGCCGCATCGTCGTTTCCAATGTCTCCGCGAGCGAGTGCCTTGTGCTTGCTGCGTCAGGGTGATCGGGTGTTTGTAAAACCGGTTTGATCAATTCAAGATACCAGTCGCAGTACTCGCGCCAAATGAACTGATAGAGGACGGTCGCCGCACGATCGAATCGGTATGAGTCCAACTCCGCCGTGACGGTGCGGATCGTGTCGGCAAGGCGACTCAAGATCCACCGATCAGGGAACGTTCGTTGTACCGGCGGGAGGGCGGTGCGTGGGCCGTCGAGATACATCAATGCGAACCGCGCGGCGTTCCAAATCTTGTTGGCAAAATTGCGGTACCCCTCGATCCGTTCTTCAGCGAGCTTGATATCGCGGCCCGGCGAGGCCATGGAGGCCAGGGTGAACCGAAGGGCGTCGGTGCCGAATTGATCCATGACATGCAGCGGATCGATCACGTTGCCCTTTGATTTGCTCATCTTCTGGCCTTCCGCGTCGCGGACCAAGGCATGGATATAGACGTCTTTGAAGGGGACATCCCCCATGAACTTGAGTCCCATCATGATCATGCGGGCCACCCAGAAGAACAGAATGTCGAGGCCTGTGACCAACGTGGAAGTCGGATAGTAGGTTTTGAGTTCCGGGGTCTGCTCCGGCCAGCCGAGCGTTGTGAACGGCCAGAGAGCGGAGGAGAACCAGGTATCGAGCACATCGGGATCGCGGAGTAGTTGTTGGCCGCTACAGGTCGGACAGTGAGCGGGAGTCGATTTGGAGACGATTGGGACGGCTCCTTGTAGGATCGTGGTGCGACCGTCCGTCGTGACGATCTGGCGGCTGTTGCATGCCAGACAGTACCAAGCGGGAATTTGATGACCCCACCAGATTTGCCGTGAGATACACCAATCCTTGATGTCGCGCATCCAACCCAGATAGTTGTTGACCCAGCTTTCAGGAACAATTCGGATGCGTCGATCCTCCACCGCTTTGATTGCCGGCTCGGCCAGCGGCTTGATGCTCACAAACCATTGCGGCGAGAGATACGGCTCCACGACGGTCTTGCAGCGGTAGCATTTCCCCACGGCCATCTTATGGTCTTCGGTTTTTTCAAGGAGTCCCTGCTCATGCAGGAGTGTTTCAACTTTGGGGCGTGCTTTGAGGACTGGGAGGCCGCGAAGCATCTCAAAGATCGATGACTCAACCGCCGCCTGTTGCATGCCAGCGGCGTCGAGCAACGCGGCATGATCCAGCACGGCAAGCCGAGGAAGTCCGTGCCGCTCTCCCGCTTCATAGTCGTTGAAGTCGTGTGCCGGCGTGATCTTGACGGCACCGGTTCCGAATTCCAGATCGACCAGGATCCGGTCTCCTACGATGGGAATTTCACGTGTCGTCAGCGGCAGGCGGACCTTCTTGCCGATCAGATGGCGGTAGCGGGGATCGTCCGGATGCACGGCGACGGCCGTGTCGCCCAGCATCGTTTCAGGCCGGGTCGTGGCTACGATCAAACCGTTATTCGGATCGTCCGCCAACGGATAGCGGAGGTGATAGAGTTTGCCTTTTACCTCCTCATGCTCCACTTCGATGTCGGAGAGGGCCGTCAAGCAGCGTGGACACCAATTGATGAGCCGCTCGCCTCGGTAGATCAACCCGTCTTCATACAGACGCACGAAGACCTCGATGACGGCCTTGGACAAGCCCTCGTCCATCGTGAATCGCAAACGCTCCCAGTCGCAGGATTCACCGAGCTGCTTCTGTTGGTTGACGATCGTGTTGCCCGACGTCGCTTTCCATTGCCAGACCCGCTCGACGAACCGCTCTCGTCCCAGCGACTCCCGCGACAGACCTTCGGCCATGAGCTGCTTCTCCACGACGTTCTGCGTGGCAATGCCGGCATGGTCGGTTCCGGGGAGCCAGAGGGTATTACGCCCCTGCATACGCCGCCACCGGATCAGAATGTCTTGGAGTGAATGGTTGAGCGCGTGGCCGACATGGAGCGAGCCTGTCACGTTCGGCGGCGGAATGACAATACTATAGGGCTGGCCCGGCCGTTCTGGTGAGGCGTGAAAGTATCCGCGCGCGAGCCAGTCATGCGACCATCGAGTTTCGACGGCTTTCGGATCATAGGCTTTGTCGAGTTGAGATGGAGTCATGACATCACGTCCAAAAAGTAAGGCAGGCATCTTAGCATGTCTAGGCCACGTTATTCATGAGTGCTTCTACTTCAACCGCCGATCCATCGTTGCGCAATTCGCTGGCGTCTGCAGTTTTGACTGGACTCATGATGGAGCCGCAGGCCTTGCCCGGCCTCTGTGCGACTCGTCATGGATGATGTTGTTCAGGAAACTGGTGGGCAGTCTCCGCTTGTGGCGCTATGAGGCATGTGCTATACAGTCGCCCACAGAGTCTTTACACACATCGCCGTAGGAGGATCATGGCACGAGGTCGCGAGAAGGATCGGAAAACGCGCAAGAAACACCGGAAGAATGTCAAGCGGGTGAAAGCCTTGGCCAAGGCTCGACGAGGCAAGCGAGGCAAGAAAAGTTAGGCTTGAGAGGAATGTGATGCTTCTTCAGTCTCGACCAGCCGTCTCAGTTCGGCCTTGATGTGCTGCTCGGCCACGTCAGGCACGATTCGCTGAACGGCCTGTTCGACGGTATGTCCAACTGTGGCTCTCACCAGGTCATCGGCCAGCAGTGGGGCCTGCTTCAGCACCGCCCGCTGAAGCTCATCCTTGATCAGTTGATCGACCGCTCCCACCTGTTCCCGCACGGCTGCGGGCAAGTATTGATGGATTCCCGATTCGACCTGATCCTTCACCAGTCGATCGACATTCGACTCGATGGATGTTTTGGCCACGTCGGTTACGGTTTGCCGGATGAGAGACTCGCTCGCCTCGAGTTCTTTCCTGATGAGAGCGGGCAATGCCTGAGAGACCAGCGGGTGAATGATCGTTGTGAGGTATTCCTGGGAGAGAATGTTCCCGAGTTGTGCTTGTAATTCTTTCTGAACGATTGATCGGACATGGGTTGCCAGTTTTTCATCGATTACGCGAGGGAGCAGCTCGGCAAGGCTCTGTTCGCTTCGCTTGATCATCGATTGCAAAAGTTGATCGAAGAGCCCCTTCATGGCATCTTCGGGTGCCGCTGGAGGGACTGGTTGTGTTCCTGACGCACTGGACGAACTGCCGGGCTGGTTCATGGGCTCCTCATGGCCGTCGCGATCCGACAGGTGGTTCAGGACCTCATCGTCATCGGAGTCGGTTGACGTCGAACTCGGTGGCCAGGCTCGCCGTTTGAAACCCGTGCCGTTCGTCGCAGGTTTCTGTTGGAGAGACTTAATGACCTCCAAAAGCTCTTCGGATTGAAACGGTTTCTTCAGGAATGCTTTGACGCCGAGCGTCCTGAGGTGATTTTCATCCGGATGATCAGCCGGGTTCACCAATGAAATAAGATAGGTTTCCGTCAGATTGTCCAGCTTGTTGATTTCCTTGCAAAACCCGGAAAAGGTCATGTTATCTAGATGGTAGTCCGCGATGATCAGCAATGGTGAATTCTGTCGAGCGGCCTCAAGGGCGGCCGGCCCGTCCTGGAATCCGACGACCTCAAACCCTTCCGAGGTTGAGATTTGTTCCACCATTCGTCTTACCGCCGGGCTGCTGTCCACTACAAAAATCGGCGAAGCCATGAACAATGCTCCCTGCCTTTTGAGTTTCTTCGAAGCTAGCAAGGGGGGTATCCTTTGTCAAGAAAACCATCGATAGGTGATTGGATTCACAATGTATTTCGGCACGCCGCTATTTGACGAATGAGATCATGGGAGACCCATCATGAGTTCGCCGATACGAGTGGTGTTTTTCGACGCCGCCGATACCCTGTTTCGCGTGCACGGGTCCGTCGCGGAGATCTATCTCCGACATGCGGTGGAATTCGGCTTTGCGCAGAAACCGGACTCCTTAGCGGCGATCAAACACGCGTTCGGTCGAGCGTTCCGCGAAGCTCCTCCGCCGGTGTTCGCGGCCACTGAACCGGTACGAATCAAACAGAGTGAACGCCTGTGGTGGTTCGATATCGTTCATCACGTCTTTTATCGTGTGGGCATGTTCGAGCGATTCGACGAGTTTTTCGATCACGTGTTCCGTGTGTTCGAAGAACCTCGATCCTGGCGCCTATTTCCTGAAACGGTCGCTACCCTGACTCGACTGAAGACACAAGGCCTGGAATTGGGCATTATCTCCAATTTCGATTCCCGTCTCTTTACAGTCATGCGCGGACTCGGGATTGCCGACGTGTTTGATACGGTGACCATCTCGAGCGTGGCCCAGGCGGCAAAACCCGCTCCCCAGATCTTTCACATCGCGCTGGAAAAGCACGCCGTCGATCCGGAAGAAGCCTTGCACATCGGTGATAGTCTGCGAGACGACCTGGAGGGTGCGATGAAAGTCGGGATTCACGCCGCCCTCTTGGACCGTGACGGGAAACACTCCGGCGGAGACATGCGGACCATCAAAAGCTTGGAGGAGGTGTCCCCGCTGCTAGCACTGCTAGAGAAGTAACGGCACGACATCTTTTGCCCGGCCCCGCAGTGAGATGTCGACCAACGCCGACTGTGGGGTGGGATCGAGATTGATTTCAACGACGAAAGCGCCGGCTTCTTTGGCCAAGGAAGCGAAGCTCGCAGCTGGATAGACGAGACCGGACGTGCCGATGACGAGCAGCAGATCGCAGCTCTTCAGCGCCTCGGTGCATTGATCCAGATCGGTGGTACACAAAGATTCTCCGAACCAGACGATATGGGGCCGGAGCAGGGACCCGCAACGGGAACAGGAAGGCAGGATGGAAATCGGCACGTCACGGTTGTCTTCCACCATGCTACAGCCGATGCAGCGCACTTTCCAAATGTTGCCGTGAATCTCGGAAAGCTTCTCTGAGCCGGCGTCTCGATGCAGTCCGTCCACGTTCTGTGTGATCAACCAAAAGCTCTCACTGCGGTGTTCCAGTTCGACGAGGGCCTTATGAGCATCGTTCGGCTGTTTGGTGGCGATCAACTCGCGCCGCCAGTTGTACCACTCCCATACGAGACGAGGATTCCGTTCGAATGCTTCGGGCGTCGCCAGGTCCTCCGCGCGAAAGTTCCTCCACAATCCGTCCGCTCCGCGAAACGTCGGTACACCGCTGTCGGCCGAGATCCCGGCGCCAGTGAGCACGGTCATGCTCCGGGCGTCGGCGAGTTGTTGTCGCACAATACCCACATCGGATCCGGGGGCCATCGAGTTCCCATTTTCCGTCGGTTAGGCTGCGTCGCCTCGCAACGGCATGCTATAGTACGGCCGTTTGTCACGCAACCCGGGGATGAACGCATGAAACAGATTTTGATGGTCGGCGCCGGATCAGTCGGCGGGTTTTTCGGAGCGAGATTGGCCAAGAATAATCTCGACGTGTCGTTCTTGCTGCGGCCACGCACCCTAGCGGCGGTGCAACGACAGGGATTGACCATTCGCAGTGCGGAGGGAACGTTTACAGTCAGACCTCAAGCAGCCTCGGATGCGCGTCAACTTCCTCGGCCGGATCTCATCGTGCTCGGCGTGAAAGCCTACGATCTCGACGACGTGATGGACCAGATCGAACCTGTATTGACGGAGAAGACGGTGATTTTGACGTTGCAGAACGGCATCGATACCGAAGACCGGCTCATCGCCCGAATCAATCGTGACTGTGTCGTGGGCGGCGTCGCCTACATCTATTCAAAAATCGCCGCGCCCGGCGTGATCGACCATTATAAGAAGGGCGCCGTCGCCCTCGGCGAGCTGATGGGGCATGAAAGCGACCGTCTGCTCAGGATCCGGGACCTCTTCGTTTCGGCTGGTATTCCGTGCCATCTGTCGAAGGACATTCGCCGCACCAAATGGGAAAAGATGTGTTGGAACTGCGTCTTCAACCCGATTACGGTGCTCATCGATGATCACGTCGCCGAAGCGCTCGATCATCCGGAGATGACGGGCGTGATTCGGCAGATCGTCGGAGAGGTGGCCGCGGTCTCGGCTGCGACAAAAGTGCCGTTGCCATCGGATATGCCGGAACGAGTGGTGAAAGCGACACAGGAGATTCGCGATATTCATACCTCCATGTATGACGATTGGAAGGCTGGGCGGCGGACGGAAATCGATTACCTCAACGGCTTCATCGTGAAGAAGGGGCATGAGCTGGGGATTCCGACCCCAGTGAATGAAGCCTTGACGGCGATGATCAAGACGATCACGGAGAAGGAACGGGTCGGCCCGGGCCGGCTCAGGATTGAAGGCGCCGTCGTTCAACCCGTCTCACTCGATCGTGCGGCGGTCGCCTCCTTGCCGGCTGAGCATCATGTGGATGTCTCGACCGTGATGCGTGGTATGAAGGGACGGGGAATTCGTCTCAAGGGACTGCTCGATGTTCCGGCGTTGGCGATCGAAGCGGATCATGTTGTATTTCATGCGGCGGACGGCAAGTATTCGGCCTGCCTCACGCTCCAGCAGGCCAGAGATCATGGAGTGCTCGTGTATGAGCTTGATGGAGCATCGCTGCCTGATTCGAAAGGCGGTCCGTTCCGTCTGATCACCCCGGGATTGGGTGATCTGTGCGCCAATGTGAAAGGTGTCGCACGGGTCGAAATCACGAAAGGACCGGGGCGTGACACCAGACAGACAACCTGTCCGCCGGCTCCTGTGCAGCCCTAAAGGGGCACGTATGACATCGTGCGCATAGCATAGAGATGAAATCAATCTTGATCAGCGTCGTGGGAGCAGCCGCCGTGTTTGTTGGAGCCGTCTGGTTGGTGGATTCTCTGCAGACCTTTGAGTCCTACTATGAAAGCTATCAGAAATTGGAAGAGACTGAGCTGATGAGCCGAGGATGGATCTCGCGTGTCATTCCAAAATCTTCGTATGACATCCGCGAAACATACCGATTTGATGGAGCAACTGTTGCGGTGCGATTTAGGTTTCAGCCCGGTGATATCAAGGATATCGAGTCCAAGTGCACGGTGTTGCCCGACGGCAATTCCTCCACACGGCAATACCGGTGTCAACCGGCAGCCGATACAATCGTCGTCAGATTGGAACCGAACGGCCGGGGCCAGATACTCGGCAGATAGGGACAGCATGGACAGACCAGACGACGGAGCCGTGAGGATGGTCATGCCTGCTGATGTCGCCCGTGTGGTTGCCCTTGGCGCCAGCAACCTGACGCGCGGTTTTCAAGCCGTTGTTTCGACTGC
The DNA here is from genome assembly GCA_002083365.1 of Nitrospira sp. SG-bin1. Taxonomy (NCBI): domain Bacteria; kingdom Pseudomonadati; phylum Nitrospirota; class Nitrospiria; order Nitrospirales; family Nitrospiraceae; genus Nitrospira; species Nitrospira sp. SG-bin1. The sequence goes on from LVWS01000047.1 coordinate 28,030, forward strand.
CCGGTCTGTCTGGGGACCCAGTATCGAAGTGCTGGCGGCGCTCGGCCATGGGCGATCGTATGGTGCTCCGAGTAAATTCCTGTTTCGTACGTTGCCGAGCATTCTCAAATCGGGTTTGTGGGCCGAGCTGGAGTGCCGTCCTCCGATGGCTACCAGGGGGCTTGTGACGGATGTCGGCAATGATATCTTGTATGGCTTTTCCGTCGAGCACACATTGGGATGGGTGGAAGAAGTCTTGGTGCGTCTACGAGCCGTGACGAACGATATCATTCTCACCGATCTACCGCTCGCGAGTATTCATCGCCTCTCGAATGTCAAATTTCTAGTGTTTCGGTCCATCCTGGCGCCGTCATGCCGACTTTCCCTCACTCAGATTCTCGATCGGGCGGAGTCGGTCAACGAGGGGTTGGCCAGGTTGTCCGCTGTCTACGGCGCCAGGTTGTTCCAGCTTGACCCAGCCTGGTACGGGTTTGATCCCATCCATGTGCGGCCTTCGCGATGGCGTTCGGCATGGCAGCAAATTCTTGGAGCTCAGCCAGAGGTCGGCTCCAGCGGAAGGTCCATCATCGAGAGCGTGAGGTTGTACTGTATGCATCCTGAGCACCAGTGGTTGTTTGGTATGGAGCAGATTACACCTCAGGCTGGTCTTGCGCTCCGATCCGGAGGTCAGGTATGGCTGTACTGACTGCTTCTCGTGGCCGTTTCCTGCGGTGAAGCGGAACAGTATCTAAGGAGAAGGAATTGGCTGACCCATCGTTTCATTATTCGATTCTCTTAAGTCGAGTGAGCACGGGCCTCATTCTTGGTGTGTTGGCCGGAGTGGTCCAAGTCTGGTTCTTTGAGCGCGATCTCATGTATCTATGGGCCGCCGCCGCCGCAGGAGTGGTCTACATGGCCGCATGGGTCCTCTTTACCGACTGGCTGAAGCTTGCAGGGGGCAAAATTGTTCTTGGAGCAGTGGCCGGTCTTTTGGCTGCCATGCTGTGGTGGGCGCTTGCTGTTCATGCGGATAACGCATTTATCCAATCGGCTGTGGCCGGTCTCTCTTTTGGTGCAGCCTATGCCTGGTCGGAAGGAAGGAAAGAAGGAAAGAAGGAGTCGTAAATCTCCGTTGAGTCGATCAAGCCTTCCACAGGACGCCGTCAGGACGGCAGTCATTTCGAACACCGACTTATCGCCAAGCTGCGGACATGTACCCTTGCATCGACCTTGCACACCGAATCTTGGGGGAGTATGATTTGGTCATGATTGGCTTGCGTGCGATGGGCACTACATGGGCGGTGCTATTTCTTTCTTTTTGCATCGTGGCGCAGATGCTTGGGGCGCCCGTGACTTTTTCAAGTGTGCTCGTTTCATCCGACATGCTGTCGGAACCTGCCTACGAAGATTTTTCTCTTCCATCAGTGGCGCCTGACCCAGTAACAACAGGCCAACCTTTTCTAGACACTGAGTACCAATCTAAGAGTTCACTCCCTATTCTTCTGATTTCGGTCTTCCATCCTCCTCAAGCACAACTTTCATCCCCGTAAGTCTCGTAAGTTACGTAGATACAGAGCTGTCTGACCCTTATGGTAGCGGAGGGGTCCCGGTGTCAAGGCCATTGGCTGAAGTCAGTCGCTCGCGAATGCATGCAAGGTTGAATAAGAGCTTGGTAGCAATATTAGATGGCTATGGCGAAACGAGTCATCTGTTGTCCGACCCCGCATGCATGATAGTGCGTTATGCAGGTCAACCATGGAGGTACATGCCATGCCTGGAATGAACGATGCGCTCTCATACATCATCTTTGGTGTCTTTGTATTCGCGATCATCGTGTTTGCTCTCTTCAGTGCGGGCTAGGTTGGAGCAGCACTCTTGGAAACGCGACTTCATGCGACTACAGGGACCTTAGAGTCCCAAGGTGCTGAAGATCTTCTCTAAGCCAGAGCGTCGCGCACCTGGAACAATAGGAAGAGGATGATCGACATCCATGATTTCCGCGCCTGAATCCAGGCGCGGAATCGCGCAAGAACTCAGTCGATTGAGTAGATGCAATACTTGTCTCATGTGCAGGGTTCATCAGTTGCGTCAATGGACCATGAGGTGGAGGGTCCGGGATGTTGTTCAGGGAAGTGCGGTCTCAGGTGCGCTTGCCCGCAAGCTTGAGCCGAGGGATATGGTCGGGCAATGAGTCGTAATGAGTCGTATGGGTAAAAAGACGGTCCGGCTTCGGCCTCAAGGAGCAGGAGCGGTCATCTTGGTTTTGATCGTCTGCATTTGCGTAGTCTCGCAGATGCTTGGAGCACCAGTGACGCTTCTTGGCCTGCTGACCTCGGATACCCCGGCGGAATCTTTCTCTGAAGATTTCTCCCTTCCGATGACAACTGAGCCGGGCACGCCAAGCCCTTCCAGCCTCCATGCGGAATTCCAGCCGTCGTTTCACCTTCCGATCTTCTCAACCTCCGTCTTCCATCCCCCACAGGGTTGATCTTCGTTCTCTTGAAAATGTAGTCGTGAACTCGCGCACGTGCTTCTCAGATGCGGTTGCGCGCGGGTGATCGGCACCTCACCCAATGTGTGTGGTGGGGGAATTGTTGTGTCTCGTGAGGCCAGGAAATCATCTTGATGTAAGGAAGTAGGAAGAAACATGAAAGTGACGAGAATTTCCATGAGTACGGTGGTGGTCGTCCTGCTGAGCGGATTACTTGAGGCATCGGGCGCGTGTGCGGCGTACGAATCCATCGTGAATAAGCGTGTCGTGACCAGGACGGAGCAGATATCAGCAGAGGAAGCGTTGCTCACTTTTAGAATTGAGGAGGCCGGTAAACGTATTTCACCCTTCGGCTGTGTCGCCGATAAGAAGATGGAACGTGATCGAAGATTGTTGGATCCGCAACTCTCACCCCCGATAAGAGAAACAATTTCGATTCGGCACGTGCGGCGAAGTGTAAAAGAACCGAGTTCACCTTGCCGAGGAACTGGTAATGCCTCGAGAGACGGCATGTGAGAAGACGGGACTCTCTGCTTCATCGCATTGACGCCCGGAATATGAGCATCTTTCAAGGAAGGCTTTAACATGACATCTATTGTGAACCGGTGCAGAAACAAGCGTGCCCCGATACTCGCGCTATCGGTCGTAAGTTGCTGGTTCTTTTTTCAGGGAGTGTGTGCGGCAGATCGCGAGGTCGGTACAGGCCTCGCGACGTCGGCTGTGGTGCGTGCCATGCAGGATGACGCCGTCGTTCACCGGTACGATCAGGCCCTGCTGGTCAACATCAAAAAGGACAATCGGCCTAGTTCGACGGAAACGCCCAGCCAATCCCTCAAGTACGCGTCCCTATTGTTGCACAGAGCATCAAATGCCGTCGAAAAGGATAACGCCTTGGCGGTGCAACTTATCCGGCAAGCGGTCTCTATTCTGAAGTACCAGGTGATCCCATCCCTCGCCAATCAACATTCAACTCTGCTCCCCATCGGCTCGCTCTCAGGCCTGGCTGAACAGGAAATCGATGGTGAGGGGCCGATGCGTCCGATGAGAGAATAGTGAACTTGTCACAAATTTGCGGTGTGCGGCGAAACGATAAGGAGAAAAGACGATTCTCTAAGGCCAGCTCGATGGAGCACATGACGAAAAGGTCGAAGCATACCCCCTGTCTCCATCCAGCTGATTATGCGGGACATATGAATAACAACGGTCACGCACAATCGTCAGAAGCGCTTCCTGATGCGCCTTGTACATATTGCGGACTTCCGGCGAACCCTGATTTCGGTCATGTCGTTGTGGAATTCCTGGCAGGTAGGATTCCACGGGAGACCGTCTCCGGGATTTGGCATCGTCGTTGTTACGACGAGCTTCTCGAGCAAGGAGAGGAGGCCTGACGAGAGTTCCAGAAGAATGGCGGGATGCACTCGAAGGATCGACCGTCCGACTCTCACTCGTGCTCTAGGGAGCACGTGGGAGTCGGCTGAAGGAAAGCCTGCTTGTTTCGGTCAATCAGTTCAGTATTAGAGTATGCATGTCATGGTCCCTTCGTGAGTGGTTCACCGGGACGGTCTTTGTCAGAATTCCAAAGCAGCAGTAAGGAGGAATGCATGTACCGAAGGATTTCTCGAGAGATGACACTGAGCGCGCTGGTGTTGGCATCATCCGGATTCATGATCGTGACCGACTCAGCCTATGGGGAACCAAACAAGGTCGAAATGGCGGCCGCGACCAAGGTATCGATCGATGAGGCGATCAAGACAGCCTTAGAAAAGGTGCCGGGGACGGTCATCGAAGCCGAGCTGGAACAGAAACACGACCGGCTGGTCTGGGAAGTCGAAGTTGTCACGCCGGAGAAACACGTCATGGAAGCCCACATCGATGCTGAAACCGGTCATGTGATCGATGTGGTAGAAGCAAAATCAAAAGCGAAGAAGGGTAAACGGCAGTAAAGGCCATATAAACAATCGTGACGGCATGCCCTGTGTCTTCCTTTCCTGAAGCTCGGCAACACATCCGGGTCTTTCACTTTCGTCAATAGGGCTGGTGCTTCGAGACCGATCGGTCGGGGAGCTTGCGATGAACATTGATCTCGACGAAAGATGGCTCCCATGGCGTTGATCCACACGCTCACGATCCTCATTTGCCTCGCCGCACTGTTCAGTTATGTGAACCATCGGCTGCTGAACTTGCCGATGACCATCGGGCTGATGGCAGTGCGATGGGATCGGTGGACGAGATCAGCGCACCAAACAAGAGGCAATAGAGAAAGGGCAGCGGCAAGCCGACGAAATCGAACAAATCATAGCCGAGCAAGCCGATGAGCAGACTCAACAGGATCGTCCCGATGCCGCCTGTAGTTTCCGATGAGCAAACCGGCCAGTGGACCACGTCGGAAGTGACGCGGCAGCATCGTGATAATTTCCGGGAGCTGTTGGAGAGTTGTTGAATGCGGTGTTGTTCGTCCTGACCGGATTGGAAGTGCTGGTGTTGAACTTTCAGCAGCCGTATTTGATGGCCGGACTCGTGGCCATCCCCATGGTGCTTGCGGCACGTTGGCTGAGCGTCGTACTCCAAATCCGACTGTTCAGTTTCGTCCGGGAGTTCAGCGCCCGCACGGTGACGATCCTGACTTGGGGCGGCCTCCGCGGCGGGATCTCGGTTGCGCTGGCTCTCTCCTTGCCGACGGGTGCGTCCCGTGACGCTCTCGTCACCATCACGTACGCCGTTGTGGTCTTTTCGATCCTGGTCCAGGGATTGACGATCACCCGGGTGCTTGGCGAGTCTCATGACTCTTCGGCCAAATGATTCCTGATCGAATACAGCGAAGCGGATATCCGCTGAGAAAGCTTTACAAGAGGACTGCCATGTCTGAGTGAACGCTGAAGCGACGGAGCTGGACTCGCTCTCCGCGAGGACGGCCAGCTCCGCATCGAATCATGACCGTAGAAGAATTGAGGAGACATGATGAAAGAACCATGGTTGACACAGCTCAATGAACGAGCAGCGGAGTGGGCGATGTATTCAGGAATCCGCGTGTTGCTCGTCGGAATGGCGATGCTGGTCCTGCTCACGATAACGCGACAGGTCGTCAAACGACTGCGGCGACTCTACGAGGGAGCGTTGCCGGGGACAGCACAGCGTAAGAGGGCCGACACGCTTACCCAGGTGATACGCGACGTCGCCCGCGTGCTCATTCTGGCTGTCGGAACGATGATGATCCTGTCCGAGATCAACATCGACCTCAAACCATTGCTGGCCGCCGCCGGCTTAGGTGGGTTGGCCATCGGCTTTGGCGCGCAGAGTCTGGTCAAAGACGTCATCTCGGGCTTCTTCATTCTGCTGGAAGATTCCATCAGCGTGGGGGACGTCGTCGAAGTGGCCGGTGTGAGCGGGCTCGTTGAAGAGGTCAAGTTGCGCACCATCACACTGCGGGATCTTGCCGGAAACGTGCACATCGTGCCGAACGGCATCGTGGATCGGGTCAAGAACATGACGAAGGGCCACTCGTTCTATGTCTTCGATATCGGCGTGGCGTATCGGGAAGACGTGGATCGTGTGATGGCCGTACTAAAAGAGATTGCCTCGGAGCTCCAAGCCGATCCGCTGTATGCGGCGGACATTCTTGAACCGCTAGAGATGCTGGGGGTCGACCGCTTCTGCGAATCCGCCGTGATCCTAAAATGCCGGATCAAGACAGTGCCCATTCAACAATGGCGGGTCGGGCGGGAGATGAACCGTCGGATCAAGAACACGTTCGATGCCAAGGGGATCGAGATTCCGTTCCCTCATCGGACGATCTATTGGGGACAGCCTGGACAACCATCTGATAGAACGTTTGTCGAAACAGCTGCATAGTGTATGTCCTTTATGCACCGCTATGCCCGACGAAGCGTACTTTCATGTTTCGTATCGTCGACTAACCTGTCGATGGCGTGACACTGGCGCTAGAACAGCGACTGTGCCGTGATCTGCGTAACATATGAGTCATATCTCCGGCTGTGCCGTTCGCCATGTGGTTCTGGTCATTGCCGCCTTCTTTCCTCCTCTTGCTCAAGCTGTGACTATCGGACCTCCGGAGCCGCCGCGTCTCGTTGAAGAGGGGGTCACTCCCGTGCGAAACACCATCTTTTCATCGGTGCAGATCCGTGCCGTTCCTGTGCTAAGCGTATTGCCTACGACCGAAAACCGTAGTAATGGTGAGACCATTGAGCGGGTATCTGGAGAAGCGCGAGGCCCACGGATCCCCGAGCCGATGATCTTCGACCTCGTACGACCCTTAGGTGGGAAACGAGGTGAAGGCGAAGTGAACGTGCTTGGATTGATCCCACTCCGAAGGAAGGCGAGGACGGTCGATGATGCGACGGATCCCTTGGGCCTGGTCCGGCGCAGCCAGGATACGCAAGGCATCGAGTGGGCTCCGGAGATCGAGTATGATGTGTGGGATGGCGTGGGGCTTGAATTCGAATTGCCGATGGAAAACGGGCGCGTGGAGGCCTATAAGGGCGCTGGTCAGGTGTTCTTCGGCACGGCTTTGGAGCACCACTTCATCCATGGAGCCCAAGTCATCGTCCAGTATGACCAGCAGCCGAAGTTATGGACGACCACGTTTCTTTATCTGGCCGGTTTTCGGTTCAACGAAACCTGGAGCGTCTTCGGCATGTTCGGGCCGAGGACCGAGTTGGGAGGCCGTGTGTCAGACCGCCGAACTGAGTGGTTGAGCAACGCGACGCTGTTTGCGGACGTAACACGTCGGCTGGTGGCGGGCATCGAAACGAATCTCGGCCAAGTCATCGACGGCCATGCTTCCTTGCTGGTCATGCCGCAACTCCATTATGAAGTCAGCAGGCGCTGGATGATTCAAGGGGGAGTCGGTGTGCGATGGACCAAGGATTTGACACTCCCTGAAATCGGGTTTCGTCTCATTCGCGAGTTCTAAGCGTGACGATGCGCATGTGTTGACTAATGTTTGGACGTGTAGATGTGTGTCGCTTGTCCATGGAAGAGTTCCGCCGCTTCCATGACCGTTTCGCTCAAGGTCGGATGCGGATGGATAGAAGCCGCCAGATCTTCAGCGACCGCTCCCATCTCGACCGCCATGACACCCTCGGCAATCAGTTCTCCTGCGCCGACACCGCAGAGCCCCACACCGAGGATTCGCCCAGATTCGGCATCGCACACCAATTTCGTGAGACCGTCATTGCGGCCCACGGTCGTGGCTCGACCTGAAGCCGCCCAGGGAAAGCGCGCGATCTTCACCGCTCGTCTCATCGCGTGAGCCGCTTCTTCTGTCAGGCCGCACCAGGCGATTTCGGGGTCGGTGAAGACAACGGCTGGTATCGCAGCGGGCTCGAATGCCGCCTGTTTCCCTGCGATCACCCTGGCCGCCACCAGGCCTTCGTGCGTCGCCTTGTGCGCCAGCATCGGTTCTCCGATGACGTCGCCGATCGCAAAGATGGTGGGCTCTGCCGTGCGCATGTGGCGATCAACTTGCACGAAGCCTCTGTCTGATATCGCAACTTTGGTGTGTTCGAGCCCGAGCTGCTCCGTGTTGGCCCGACGTCCCACGGCGACCAGCACGCGATCGAAGATTTCCGTGGTGGTTCCATCGGAGCCCGTCACCGTGGCTGCGATACCGTCTTGACGAAGCTCCAATTTGTCCACCTTCGTATTCAGCTGTATCGCCTTGAACCGACGCTGCAGGCGTTGCTGCAGCGGTCTCACGAGGTCAGCATCGGCGCCGCTGAGCAGGCGTGGCAGCATCTCCACGACGGTCACCTCTGATCCCAATGCGTGATACACGGTGCCCATTTCCAACCCGATGTATCCCCCGCCCACGACCAGTAAGCGGGTGGGAATATCGGGCAAGTCGAGCGCCCCGGTGGAATCCATCACACGAGGATCATCGAGCCTGAGAAATTCCGGGATGGCGGGACGCGAGCCGGTGGCGAGGATGGTGTGAGCGCACGAAAGTGTTCGTGTTCCATCAGGCCCGGACAACGCCAGCGTCGTCGGATTCGTGAAGGTCGCCCGTGCCTGATACACATCAACCGTGCGGCTCTTTGCCAACGTCTGTACACCCTTCGTCAATTTGCCGATAACGGCTTTAGTCCGATCACGAAGCACTTCGAGGTCGATCTGCGGTTCTCCAAAACGAATCCCCCAACTGTTCGCCTCCTCGGCATCGGTGAGCAACTTAGCCACGTGCAGTAAGGCCTTCGAGGGAATACAGCCACGCAAAAGGCAAACCCCTCCGAGCTGCGGCTCTTGATCGATCAACGCGGTGCGCAGGCCGAGATCTGCAGCGTGAAAGGCCGCCGCATACCCACCGGGTCCTGCGCCGATCACGGCAACGTCGTAGCGTGAGTCAGGCATGAAGTCCTCGCTTCGCTAAGTTTCCGTTTTAAGTTTCGTGGTTCGGGTTGTCTGGAACGCTGAAAAAAGTCTCCCAATTTTCACCTCTCAACATTCGTAACGCGCAAACAGAAACTGTTTTCAGAGTCCCAAAAACGTGGCTTGAAAGTCTTCCAGCGCCTTGGCAAGTTCGTTGGTAAAGCGGGCACCGATCGCCCCATCAACCAGCCGATGATCGTAGGCGACGCAGAGTCGTAGAATCCGCCGTGGCACGAATTGTCCGTCACGATAGACCGGAGTCATGCAAGCTTTTCCGACACCCAAGATGCCGACTTGAGGTGGATTGATAATCGGTGTGAACGGGCCGGCCCCGAGCCCTCCCATGTTACTGACGGTAAATGTGGCCCCTCGCAGCTCTTCGAGTGTCACCACTCGCTTGCGCGTGCGCTCGGCCAGCTCCGCAAGCTCCACTGAAATTTGAAACAGATCCTTGTGATCGGCGTCATGCAGGACTGGGACGATCAATCCTGCCGGAGTGTCTACTGCCACGCCGATATTGTAATACTCTTTGTAGATGACTTCCCCGCTGGTGAGATCGAGCGCCGCGTTCAATTGCGGATAGCGCTTCAGCGCATGGACCACGGCTTTGATGATGAGGCTCGTGAGCGTCAGTGTCGCGCCTCGCGTCTTGAACTCGGGTGCATACCGCTTATGCAGAACCATGAGATCGGTAATGTCGGCATCCTGAAATTGATGGACGTGAGGAACGGTCGTCCAAGACTGCGTCATGTTGGCCGCGATCTTCCGTCGAAGTGACGGGAGCGGTTCGCGTCGCTCGTTTCCGTACAGGGTGGTGACGATGTGACCTGGTTCGGAAGTGCCTGCGGCAGACGGAGCGCCGCTCTGTCTCGTCCGTTCACGAACAAAGGCCTTCACGTCCTCGGCCGTAATCCGACCTCCGGCCTCGGAGCCTTTCACCTGTGTCAGATCCACGCCCAATTCGCGAGCCAGCCTGCGTACGGATGGGGCAGCAGCGATGAGGTGACCTTGAGACTGAGAAGTAGGTGGTGATGGTTCGACCTGGGTCGGCTCCGGCAACACTTGTTGGTTTTCTTGCATAGCGGTGGTTGCAGGCGCGTCTTTTGCCTGGTCTCGTGGTTCGCTCTCTTTCACCTGTGCCGTTTCTCTCAAGGGTGAAGGTTGTGGAGCGGGTGCAAGAGCCGGTTTCTCCGACTCTAATGCGATAGGGTGCTGTTCCGCACTCTGCCGATCATCCAATTCAATCAGCGCATCACCGACGCGCACGTGATCACCCTTATGGACAAGTAGACGCGCGACTCGTCCACTCACCGGTGCCGGCACAGGCACGGTCGCCTTGTCGGTTTCCAACTCGATCAGTGATTGACCTTCGCTGATCTGGTCGCCCTCATGGACCAGCACAAGGACCACATCACCACCGTCGATCCCTTCTGCGAGGAACGGCAATTCCACTTTCATCGAGAGTGACCTCTTATACGGTCATCTGTGCCACGGTGCCTGATCGTCGGTTCGGAGACCGAGATCCTTGGCGGCTCGGCTGACGGTCTGTGCCGCGATCGTTCCGTTGTGGCGATGGAGGGCATAAAGCGCGGACACGACCAGGTGCTCCGCGTCGATTTCGAAGAACCGGCGCAGGGCCTTGCGCGTATCACTCCGGCCGAATCCGTCCGTCCCGAGCGCGAAGAGACCATCCGGAATCCATGGAGCAATCTGCTGACTGACCAGCCGGACGTAGTCGCTTACCGCGATACAAGGACCATCAAAGTGTTCCACTTTTTCCTGAAGATAACTCTTCCGAGGCGGTTCCTCCGGGTGCCACAGGTTCCATCGCTCGGCGTCGAGCGTCCGCATCCGTAGCTTCTTATAACTCGTCACGCTCCATACGTCCGCGGCGACGTCGTAACGGTCTCGCAGGAGATCTTGTGCCTTCAGTGCTTCGTTGACGAGCGGTCCACTTGCCAACAACTGTGCCCGGTGTCGCGCCCCATCCGGCGCCGGACGAAAGAGATACATCCCTTCAAGGATGCCCTCCGCTGCATCAGCCGGCATGGCCGGCATCGGATACGGTTCGTTGTAAAGCGTAATGTAGTACAACCGTTCTTCCTGGTTCTGGTACATGCGCGTGAGCCCGTCCTGCATAATGACGGCAAGCTCGAACATAAACGCCGGATCGTAGGCGGCCATCGACGGATATCCGCTGCACAGCACATGACTGTGTCCGTCCTGGTGTTGCAAGCCTTCGCCCTCCAACGTTGTGCGTCCGGCCGTGGCTCCCAACAGAAAGCCTCGGGCGCGCATGTCCGAGGCGGCCCAGATCAAATCTCCGACTCGTTGGAATCCAAACATCGAATAATAGATGTACAAAGGAATCGTGTTGAGCCCATGTGTCGCGTACGCCGTGCCGGCGGCGATGAAGGAGGCCATTGCGCCGGCCTCGGTAATGCCCTCCTCAAGAATCTGTCCGTTCGTCGATTCGAAGTAATAGAGGAGTGAGCTTTTGTCAACCGGTTCATAGAGTTGTCCGATGTGCGAGTAAATGCCGTATTGCCGAAAGAGCGCCTCCAGGCCGAACGTCCTGGCTTCGTCGGGAATGATCGGAACCAGGTGTTTCCCGAAAGGCTTCATCCCTAAAAGGCGGCCCAGCATGCGAGCGAAGCCCATCGTGGTCGAGACAGGGCGGTCGCCGGATCCTTCCAGGAACTCCTTAAACTCATCGAGACCCGGGATGTGCAGAGGTTCCACCGACACACGGCGCTTCGGGAGGGGGCCGCCCAGGGCTTTCATGCGCTCGGCGAGGTACGTGGCTTCAAGGCTGTCGGCCGGTGGTCGAAAAAACGGCGTGGAGGCGAGTTGTTCATCGGACACCGGCACACTGAATCTCGTGCGGAACTCACGTAACTCTTGCTCGTTCATCTTTTTTTGCTGATGGGTGATGTTGCGCCCTTCGCCTGCCTCGCCCAATCCGTACCCTTTGACCGTTTTTGCGAGGATCACCGTCGGTTGGCCTCGGTGCTCCACGGCAGCCTTGTAGGCGGCATACACCTTTCGTGGATCGTGCCCGCCTCGCATCAACTTATGGATCTGCTCGTCGGAATAGGACGCCACCATTTGGAGCAGTCGAGGATCGGCGCCGAAGAAGTGTTTCCGAGTGAATGCGCCGCCTTCCACCGTGTACTTCTGGTACCAACCGTCGACCACCTCGTCCATCCGCTTCACCAGCAGGCCTTCATCGTCTTGCGCGAGCAAACGATCCCAGTCGCTGCCCCAAATGACCTTGATGACGTTCCAACCCGCGCCACGAAATATGGCCTCCAATTCTTGGATGATCTTGCCGTTGCCACGAACCGGGCCGTCGAGACGCTGGAGATTACAGTTGACGACCCAGGTCAGATTGTCCAGCTGCTCGCGAGCCGCGAGCGTCAGGGCGGCGACACTTTCCGGCTCGTCCATTTCACCGTCTCCGATGAAGGCCCAGACGCGCTGTCGATTTGTCTCTTTCAGCCCGCGGTCCTGTAGATAGCGATTGAAGCGGGCTTGGTAGATCGACATGAGAGGGCCCAGGCCCATTGAAACCGTGGGAAATTCCCAATAATCCGGCATCAGCCAGGGATGGGGATAGGATGACAAGCCTTTTCCGTCGTCCGCCGTCTCGCGACGGAAACGATGGAGCATCTCTTCCGAGAAACGGCCCTCGACATAGCTCCGTGCATAAACACCGGGCACAGCATGTCCCTGGACATACAAGTGATCGCCGCCCTGCGGCGAATCTTTACCGTGCAGAAAATGATTGAAGGCGACTTCATATAAAGTCGCCGCCGAGGCGTACGTCGAAATATGACCGCCGATGCCGGGATGTTCTTTGTTGGCCTTGACGACCATCGCCATGGCATTCCAGCGGACGAGGCTGCGAATACGTCGCTCAAGCTCAAGGTTGCCGGGATAAGGTGGTTCTTGAGAGGCCGGGATCGTATTGACGTACGGCGTATTGACCGGAGTGGGAATGCGTACCCCTCGTTGGCCGAGCCGGTCACGGAGTCGCTCGAAGAGGTAGGCGGCGCGCTCAGCACCCTTCTTCTCGATCACATACTCGATGGAGTCCATCCATTCTTGGGTTTCCTGGGGGTCGGCATCGGTCCGTGTTCGTTGAGTGCGATGGTCGTCATCCACTGATGCACCTCAGCAATTAGTGTCACTGTATAGCGCCACTATGGTGACTATGGCGCTGATCAGCGACTAGGAAATTCCCACCAAAGGGACGATCCATAAAGTCATGGCCAACTCGCGAACCTAGAAGCTCACCTAGTGGGAACAGTCCCTGATTCCACTATAGTGCTATCCATGTATCGGAATCCACCAGGGGTGATCGGCGCGTAGTCCGCTCAGAACATGGCGCTGTGAGCAGCCCATGAATGGGTCAACGAAACGACCGGCCGGAATGCGTCAATCCCGACGCTTGGTTCCGAAGAAACTCCCGGACACAGCTTACGAAGACAGACCTTACAGCATCAGGTGTCCTCGGTTCACCTTATCGGTTGACACAAAGGAAGCACGGCACGTGCTTATGACGATTTTGGAACCTTGCCGTTCCCCGAGTAGTACGATCGGCTCCGATCCGTCCAGGGCGTGAATGGTGGTAGGCAATAGCCAGAGTGGGTGAAGAACCAACCAGGGGTGCAGGGGTAGACGTATGGTGGATGATGTCGGTGCTGTCCGGTGAGTGAAATTTTTCCCACCTATGACAGAGGATTCTTCATGTGCTATATGATTCATATGATTCAGATGAACCGATGGGCCTCCGGATTGTCATGCCATATGTGGAGTGTCGCGTGTATGGTCTCGCTCCTCTGTGTCTGTGTGGTGTTGCAAATGCTCGGAGCGCCGTTCACACTGCTTGATCTGTTGAACTCGGATATGCTCACAGAATCGGAGCTGATTTCTGAAGATTTTTCCGCTGTTTCACCGTCGCCTGATCCGGAGCGGTCCCGTTTGTTGCACGTGCTTACCGAGCTCTGTCCCGTGCGTCATCTTCCGGTGTTCCTCACGTCAGTGTTCCGTCCCCCTTCTCCCGTCCTCCTCTGACCGTTCCTTGAGGTTCCGCCACGTCCGGTGCATCGCGTGAGTACCTTAGGTGCCCGACGCTCCCCCATGCCGGACGTGATGTCGTTCGAATCCGATCACGGCCAAGAATGGGCTCATTGGGATTTGCATGCCGTGAACAATCCATATGCTCCTGACTGGTCGTTGCAGAAAGGAGAGCAGGATGAAGCGTTTATTATTTCACATTGTGTATCTGACGGGGGTTTCGCTGTCGATGGTCGGTATGTCGATCGGCTGCGCGTCGAGGGTGGTTCCGGTGTCGCACTTCCATACTGAGGCGATCGATGAAGGTCACGGGCTGCTGCTTGGTGCACATCGCCTCAGTGCCGAGGACCAGCGCCGGCTATCGGAACTCAAGTGGTCAACCGACATGAGATGGTGGATTGAAGACGTCACGCGTGGAAAGCGGTCACTGATCGTTCGTCTGCCTCTAGATGGGTCTTTTGCAGTCAAGCTTCCGGCGGGCTCCTATCGCGTCACAAGAATCGTTTTCGACAGTTCCAGAGGGGACTGGCACACCGAGCTTCCGACCGCGTTCGAAATTCGGCCGCAAGAATGTACCTCGTTGGGGACCTCGGAGTTCCGGGTGGAGCCGGGATTCCTTGCCGGGCGGATTACACGCCATGTGCTCAGTGGACATGAGCGTGCCGTCGAAGATCGTGAGCGGATTGTGGAAGGGGAACGGTGTCCGACTAACATGGCTCAATTGGAATCACCTGTGACTCGCTCAGTCAAGTTAGGGCTGAACGAAAAGCGGTTCGATCGAGTGTACTGAGTCCGCCGTATGGAGAATCGGCCGAGAACGTCTCCTCGTTATTGATACGGTGGAGTTTCATGGCCAACTGGCAGGCAAGCTTTTCGAACAAGGGGGTTCTGGATGTTGTCAGAGAACGGCACATCTCCAGTGAGGGTGCTCGCCGATATCAAATCTGGCGTCGTTGTTTTTCTTGTAGCGTTGCCCTTATGCCTCGGGATTGCCTTAGCTTCAGGTGCTCCATTGCTGTCGGGGTTAATAGCAGGTATTGTCGGCGGCCTCTTGGTGGGAGTGTTCAGTGGATCGCACACCAGCGTGAGCGGTCCGGCTGCCGGTTTATCGGCGGTCGTGGCCGCGCAGATCTCCTCACTCGGTTCATTCTCAGCCTTCCTGATGGCTGTGATCCTGGCCGGGGTCCTACAAATTGGCTTGGGCATCGCGAAGGGAGGGTTCATCGCTGCGTTCTTCCCAACCAGTGTGATCAAAGGACTGTTGGCTGCGATCGGCGTCATCATCATCCTCAAACAAATTCCGCATCTTCTCGGGCATGATCCTGATCCGGAAGGAGAAATGTCCTTCTTTCAGCCGGACCTTGAAACGACGTTTTCCGAACTCTTCAGCATGTTCGGAGATTTTCAACTGGGCGCCACTCTCGTCGGTCTGGTGTCTGTAGCCATGCTGGTACTCTGGGACACCTGGAAACCGTTGAAAACATCGCTCTTTCCCGCTCCCGTTGCCGTAGTCCTATTCGGTATCGGAGCGAGTTTGTGGTTCGAGCAACTCGGCCAGCCATGGCTCATCCAGCCGAGTCACCTGGTTCAGGTACCCGTGACTAGCGGTTTGGGCGAGCTCTTTGGAATGCTTCCACGTCCAGACTTCTCGCAGTGGACCAATCCTGCCATCTATATCGCCGGAATGACTCTGGCCATCGTGGCATCGCTGGAAACCTTGCTTAATCTGAAGGCTGTCGATCGGCTCGATCCCCAACAACGCACATCACCGCCAAGCCAAGAACTCCTGGCCCAAGGCATCGGGAACGTCGCAAGTGGATTCATGGGAGGGCTCCCGGTGACGTCGGTCATCATCCGTAGCTCCGTCAATGTCAATGCCGGTGGTAAAACAAAGCTGGCTACGATCATACACGGCACATTGCTGCTTGTGAGCGTTCCGCTGATTCCGGTCTGGCTCAATACGATCCCACTGTCCGCTCTTGGAGCTATTCTCCTGATGACCGGCATCAAACTGGCGAGTCCGGCCCTCATCAAGCAAATGTGGAGTGAAGGCCGCTACCAGTTCATTCCTTTTGCAGCAACGGTCGCGGCGATTGTGCTCACCGATCTCTTAATTGGCATCGTGATCGGCCTCACCGTCGCTATCGCGTTTATTCTCAACAGTAATATGCGGCGGCCAGTGCGTCGTTTTGTTGAAAAGCATCTCGGCGGCGAAGTGGTCCATATTGAATTGGCCAATCAAGTAAGTTTCTTGAACCGTGCCGCCCTTTCGAAAGCTCTAGAGGAGGTGCCACACAACGGCCAGGTGTTGCTCGATGCTCGAAACACAGACTACATTGATCCGGACGTGCTGGACTTGATTCGGGACTTCGAGGAACAAGCCGGCCCGGCTCACGGTGTCGAGGTGAGTCTTCTTGGGTTTCAAAGTGAGTACAACTTTGAAGACCGGATACAGTATGTCGATTATTCGACCCGCGAGCTGCAAGCAACCATCACGCCCCAGCAAGTCCTTCAAATCCTAAGAGACGGCCATGAGCGTGTCCGTACCGGAAGGCGCCTCACCCGCGACTTTAACCGGCAAGTCCGCGCGACGGCCGAAGCCCAGCACCCGTTAGCCGTCGTCCTCAGCTGCATTGATTCGCCAACTCCGGCCGAGCGGGTTTTTGATCTCGGTATGGGCGACATCTGTAGTATCCGTATTGCCGGGAATATCTCGGGTCGAAAAGTCATCGCCAGTGCGGAATATGGATGTGCCGTGGCCGGCGCAAAACTCATTCTTGTCATGGGGCACACGAGATGCGCTACTGTCGGTACAGCGATCAACCTCCTTGAAGCAGGTCAAACGGCCGGCGACGCAACAGGGTGCGAACATTTCCATTACATCATCAACGACCTCCAGCAATCGGTGGACCAAGCGACCTATCGGGTTTTGCAAGAACAACCTGCCGGTGAGAGAGGAACACTGGTCGATGTCGTAGCCCGTTACAATGTCGTGCGTGTCGTTGAGCAGCTGCACACGCAGAGCAACACGCTCGCCTGTCTCGTCACACAAGGACGGATCGAGATCGTTGGTGCGATGTACGATGTCACCACCGGAGACATCAGGTTTTTGCCAGACGAACCAGGGGGTGAATGACGAAACCACCGGCGAGAGAGTCCTGAGCAGGATAGCTTTATACGGTGTATGGACGATGATGAGGTTGGACCATGGAAAAACTTGTCAAAGGCTTTTTGAAGTTTCGAAGTGAAGTGTTTGGGAACAAAAAGGCGCTGTTTACACGGCTGTCGCAAAGCCAGGCTCCCCGTGCGCTCTTCATTACCTGCTCGGATTCTCGGGTTGATCCAACTCTCCTGACGCAAGCTGATCCTGGCGAGTTGTTTATTCTACGAAACGCCGGGAATATTGTGCCGCCCTACGGTTCGATGCAGGGAGGCACGACCGCGACGATCGAGTATGCGATGGCGGTGTTGCAGACCCCCCATATTATTGTGTGTGGCCATACCGACTGCGGCGTCATGAAAGCATTGTTGAATCCGGAGGAGGTGCAAAATCTGCCGGCCGTCAAAGAGTGGGTGGGCCAGGTTGAAACGACCAGGCGCTTGATGCGAGAACTTTACGCTGATCTTAAAGGCAACGATCGCCTCATTAAGACGATCCATGAGAATGTCCGTGTTCAACTCGAGCACCTGCGCACACATCCGTCAGTGGCCCTGCAGCTGCGCAAGGGCAAAGTCGAACTTCATGGCTGGGTCTACTCCATTTCAACGGGGGATGTATGGGTGTATGACTTCAATTCGCAGGAATTCGTCTCACTCTATGAAAAGGCTGCGTCACGTTTGGTGTATGCCAACAAATCTTGATGTGCCTCTTCTTAAGGACGTCACCAATGGATGATTACAATGTCTCACCGAATCACTTGAATCTGCCGCCAGCGTTCCGACTGATATCGCCAGAGTAACAACCCCATTCGTACGGTCCAATCCGCGATCATGGCCGCCCAAATATAGAACACGGAGTGACGTGCCCAGAGCGCGGCCGCCAGGGCCAACGGGACACGGACGCCCCACATCCCGATCATCGTGGCGCCCATGATGAAGCGTGTGTCGCCCGCGCCCCGCAGCGACCCAGCCAACACCATGGTGAGAGCCAGCGGGACTTGCAATAAGGCGACGATCTTTAAGAACATCGTTCCGAGTTCGATCACCGCTTCGTCGGTCGTGAACGCACGAAGCAACGTGTAGGGAAAAAAGAAAAAAAGGAGCCCCATGCCGGTCATGAGCAGCATGGCCAGCCGGTTGGCTTCCAAATTTTCCAGCTTTGCCCTGGTATATTTGCCGGCTCCGATGCTTTGTCCCACCATGGTGGCGGCGGCAATCGCGAGTCCATAGCCAGGGAGAAAGGAGAAGGATTCAATCGATAGTCCGACTTGGTGAGCCGCATAAGCCACGGTGCCGTACAGCAGGACGAGTTTTGTGTAAAGAAAAATGCCGGCTTGCTGGACGATTCGCTCGCCCGACACAGAGGCCCCGACGTCCCAGATCGATCGGATGAGATCGAGGCGGAGTGTGGATGACTCCTTGAGGATGGGACGACAGCGCAGCAAAAGATAGAGCATGCCTGTCGCTTCAGCGAGGCCGACGGCGATTGCCGCACCCTTCAACCCCAATGCAGGAGCTCCCCAGTGTCCGTAGATCAGAGGATAGGCAAGAAATCCATGAAGGAGATTGACACCGATCAGACCATACATAGGAGTCTTGGTATCGCCTGTGCCCTGGAGAATGGAGGACAAGACTTGGATGAGGACGGTACAGGGAATCACGAGGAAGATGAGCGTCGAATAGGGCAGGGCGAGCTCAATGACGGGAGGCTCCGCGCCCAGTTGTTGCATGACGAACCGATTGCCGGCTATCCCTAGGCCGGCCAACAGGAGCGAGACGCCGAGCGCAAGCCATAAGAAGTGACGGGCCGCTTCTCCAGCGTCTTGCCGGCGCCTTGCGCCCCATAGCTGAGCGACGATCACATTCGTCCCAACCGAAATTCCGGAGACCAACGTCGTGGCGACGAAGGCCAGCAATTGGCCCAGGCCGACCGCGGCGATCGAGGTGGCTCCCAGTCCGCCCACCAGAAATACCGCCACGATGCCTTCGGCCCGTTGCAGAAGCGTGGTGAGCGTGACAGGGAGCGCTAACGTCAGCACGGATCGCCTGATCTGGGTGACACCGTTGCCCATGGAGCGCTATCCTAACAGAGTTTCTTCCGGGACCAGGTGAGAAATCCTTGATCGAACCGTGGATGGCATGATGATAAAGGACTCTTGCAACGGATCTTCCACGACGTTTGTCCCACCGCGCTTGTCGAAATCGAAATTTTTGTCGGGATTGCAATGTCACAAGCGACTGTATCTGGAAATTCATCAACCCGCCTTGGCCACGCCGCCGGATGCGTCGACACAGGCCATTCTGAACATGGGCACCGAGATCGGCGTCCTGGCTCAGCAGCGTTTCCGTGGCGGCGTCCTCGTGAAAGCGGGATTCCGTCAGCGAGAAACGGCGATCGCTGAGACCGCGGCGCTGCTTCAGGACCCAGCTATCCTCGCCATCTTTGAAGGGGCGTTCGAATATGACGGAGTTCTTGTCCGCGTCGATATTTTAGAGCGCGTCCGGAACCGTGAGGAAGGACCGTCGTCCTGGCGTTTGATCGAAGTGAAGTCCTCGACCAGAGTGAAAGAGATCCACCTCGATGACCTCGCCATACAACGCCACGTCGTTCAAGGGGCCGGAGTCAGGCTTGAGGCGACCTGCCTGATGCATATCGACACGGGGTATCTCTTCCAGGGAAGCGAGGTAGATCTCGAGGCGCTCTTCTCGATTGAAGATGTATCAGAGGCGGTGAGCGCTCGACAAGGACGGATACCAGAGCGACTGACCGCCATGAAAGCGATTGTGTCTGAGCCGCAGGCTCCGCTAATCGAGGCTGGCCCGCATTGCAAGGCCCCCTACGAATGTCCCTTCTGGGCCCATTGCACGAAAGACAAGCCGTTGCGCTGGGTCTATCATCTGCCGGGCAAGAAAGAGAGCATCGCTCAGCTTGTGCAACAGGGCATCAGGATGATTGATGACATTCCGGATGAAATGAGGCTGTCCGATGTCCAAAGAAAGGTCAAGGACAACGTCGAATGGATTTCATCGGGATTGGGTCCGATCCTTCGCTCGCTCCGCTATCCCATTCACCATCTCGATGCTGAAACCGTCATGCTGGCACTCCCGCGGTTTCCCTTGACGAGGCCCTATCAGTCTCTGCCGGTTCAGTGGTCCAATCATATTGAATTGGAATCCGGTGAAGTGGTGCACCGGGAGTTCCTGCACGGCGAAGCGTCGGACCCTCGCAGGCATTGGGTGGAAAGTCTCATCGAATCGCTCGGGGAGACAGGGAGTATTGTGGTCTATTCAGGCTACGAAGAAACGCTCATTCGCCAGCTGGCGGAGACCTTTTCGGAGTTCAACTCGGCGCTGAAGGCGATTCTCAAACGACTCTGGGATCTCCTTCCGGTCATCAAGAGTCACTATTATCATCCCGCCTTCAACGGATCGTATTCGATCAAATCCGTCTTGCCGGCTGTGGTGCCATCGCTCGGGTACGGAGATCTCGCGATTCAAGAGGGAGGACAGGCGGCGGCGGAGTACTATCGGATGGTATTCATCGAAAGTGATTGGGTGGAACAGGCGGCGATACGAGACGCCCTCTTACGTTATTGCGCACGAGATACCTGGGCGATGGTGGAACTGCGCAGAGTGCTTGGAGAGAAGGCTGACCGCCATGTCTGAGCACAAGATGAATGCTGGGTCAAAACGAGAACCACATAAGGGGCGTTTATCCTGTCGCCAGGATTTATTATACGGGCTCCGCGTCGAGCAAGCTTGGTAGGGCGGAAAGGGTGGGCATTCGAAGTCGCGTTCGCTGGAAGGCGCACTCTCAAAACACTTGATGTGTTTTATCCGGTCGCCAAGAACTATCAACTGGCTCCCGGTACGAGCAAGCTTGGGGTGGCGGAGAGGGTGGGCATTCGAAGTCGCGTTCGCCGTGCCGCTCACGCTCCTACTGAGGGGGCCAGCCCCCTCGTATGCTCCCCGCTCGGGGGAACCTTTCCCTCGCGAACCCTCTTGTTCGAATCCCACCCCCTCCCTGTTATTCTTAGGGCGATGAGCTCCTGGATGGTTAGTAAATTGAGCAGACATGGCTGTTAGTATGGCGGAGAGGGTGGGATTCGAACCCACGGTCGAGTTACCCCGACAGCAGTTTTCGAGACTGCCCGATTCGGCCGCTCTCGCACCTCTCCGTTCTGGCGGATCGTCGGCTGGTTGAGTATCGAGCAGGGCGAGGAGAACATGCTCGATGAGTGCGCCGAGCTTACCGTGGTCGATGCCGTTTTGCAATGGCTTCCCATGACTCCCCAGCCCCCTTGGTTCCGCACAAAACCAGTGTATAGGTTATGCAGTTGATGGAGGGAATGCAAACTGGATTAACTCGGCCTTCTCCACTCCTTGTTTGACCAAAGCGGAAACATCGATCAGCCGTTCAACCTTGTGCACGTCGTCAAGCCGAGTTTTAGTGCTTGGATGGGGAGGTACAAACAGCTTGCAACAGTCCTGGTCCGGCTCTATCGACGTTTCATAGGTGCCGAGGCGTCTGGCCTCGTCGATGATCTCGCGTTTGTCCATGCCGATCAACGGCCGGAGAATCGGCAATTCCGCGGCCTCTTCAATCGCACATAAGTTCTGCGACGTTTGAGAGGCCACTTGTCCTAGGCTATCGCCGGTCACTAATGCCCAACATTGTTCCTTCCTCGCAAATTCCTCGGCGATTCGGATCATTATCCGTCGGTACAGCACGACCCGGAAGGGGGCGGGCGTGCTCAGGACAATCTCGCGCTGGATCTCTCCAAAGGGAATGATATGGAGGTGTGAATGATACTGATATGCGGTGAGGTTCCTTACCAGATCCTGAACTTTCTCCTCCGAGGCTCGGCTAACCAAAGGCCGTCCGGAAAAGTGAACGAAAGTAGACACACAGCCTCGCTTGATCATGCGATAGGCCGCCACTGGAGAGTCGATACCTCCCGAAATAAGACAAGCAACCCTGCCGCTGACGCCGACCGGCATGCCGCCAGGTCCCTCGATTTTTTCGGTGGCGCAGAACGCTTCTTTTGAAAGGAGCTCGATATAGATCGTCAGATCAGGATTTTTGAGACTGACTTTCTTGCCTCTTGCCTCGCAGACTGCTGCACCGATGGTTCTCTCCACATCCATCGAAGTCAAGGTCAGGCGTTTGTCGGCCCGTCTGGCGGTCACTCTGAACGTGGTGAACGATCGTGTCTCAATCTCTTCGAGGACGGCCGTTGTGAGCGCATCCAGGTTGGGGTTTGACAATTGGAGCGGAACCACACGGCCCAGTGAAAAGTTGGCAATGCCGCAGACGCGTCTGAGCCGGTTTCGAACCGCTTCGAGGGGCGATTCCGGCGGAAGCCAGATGCGGATACGACTGTGGAGGTTCTCGAGCCGCCGGACCGCTATGTCCTTGAGAGCTGTACGAATGTTCTTAATGAGGCATTGTTCGAAGTAGTCTCGGTTGTGACCCTTCAGAGCGAGCTCATGATAGTGAGCAATGGCAGCGCGCATATGGACCATCAAGTAATGGATCAAGGAGCTTATACGGTGGTATGCCTTTGAATGTCAGCTCAGCCCTGGCCAAGGCTTTCAAGAAATCGCTCGGCGTCGATGGCGGCCATGCAGCCCGTTCCGGCTGCGGTAATGGCCTGGCGATAATGGGAGTCTTGCACATCTCCCGCCGCGAACACGCCGGGGATATTGGTGGCCGTTCCGTGATGTGCCAGAAGATAGCCGGCGGCGTCCATCTTCAATTGATCGGTGAAGAGCGCGGTGTTTGGGCGATGACCGATCGCCAGAAAAAGCCCGGAACAAGGTAATTCCCGAACTTTTCCGGAGAGGATATTTTTGATGCGGACCCCGGTCACGACATCCTGACCGAGCACATCCTCGACAACACTGTTCCAGATGAAGGAGATCTTTTCGTTCTTCATGGCCCGATCTTGCATGATCTTGGAGGCTCGAAGTTTGTCGCGACGATGAACGATCGATACTTTGGTGGCGAACTTGGTCAAAAACGTCGCTTCTTCCATCGCACTGTCTCCGCCGCCTACGACGACCAGTTCTTTGCCTTTAAAGAAAAACCCATCGCAGGTCGCACAGCTCGACACACCATGGCCCCACAGTCGTTTTTCGTTTGGGAGACCAAGGGTAATCGGGGAGGCACCGGTCGCGATGATCAACGTCTTCGTTTCCACTGTCTGTTCTCCGTCGACCACAATCTTAAACGGTCGATTCTTGAGATCAACGGCTGTCACATCGCCTGTTTTGAATAACGTGCCAAACCGTTCCGCTTGAGAGCGCATCTCTTTCATGAGCTCCGGCCCCATGATGCCCTTGGCAAAACCGGGGTAGTTTTCCACTTCCGTCGTGGTCGTGAGCTGGCCGCCCGCTTGCCAGCCTTCGATGAGCAGGGGAGCCAGATTCGCCCGCGCAGCATAGATGGCGGCAGTCAATCCAGCTGGTCCGGATCCGATGATGGCAACGTTATGCATGTCGGTTGACTCTATCACAGCTAGGGAAGAGGACGGTAGCCGGGTGTGCTGGCTTCTGACTGTAACTGCTGGAAAATTTGTCTGACCAATCGGTGAAGCCTGTTTTTGGGCACAGTTCCGTCGAGCAGATAATCTGCACGTCGGCGTTTCATCGCGAGGGGCAGCTGGCTCTTAATACGCCGCAGTGCCTCAGCTCGTGAGAGGCCGTTCCGTTTCCTCAGGCGGGCGATTTGCGTTTCTTGATCAGCGGTCACGACGATGATCTGATCCACGCGGTTGTCGATGCCGGCCTCGATGAGCAGGGGTACATCGTACACCACGACGGCACGGGGATTTCTGTGAGCTGCTTCTCTCGTCAGTCGGGACTGCTCCCGAGCCACACGAGGATGGATGATTCGTTCAAGTCGGCGAAGCTTCATACGATCACCAAATACGATCTGCCCGAGAGTTTGCCGATTGATGGTGCGGTCAGCGTTTAAGATGATCTTTCCGAATTGGCGGAGAATGTCTCGCCAGGCCGGTTTGCCTGGCTGGACGACCTCTCTCGCCAATTCATCAGCGTCGATGACCACAGCACCGCATTGCTTGAACATCTTCGCCACGGTGCTTTTCCCCGTGGCGACGCCTCCGGTAAGTCCGATCAGGATCATGGCGGCGAAGCTTATCATGCGGTATGCCGTCCCACAAAGGGTGATTGACAGGGTTAGCTGTCAGCTTGTATGAAAATCTTCATGCGGCTTGTCGTCCTTCTCGTGAGCGGTCTTTGTTTCAGTACCACTGTGTTCTGCTGGGCCGAGGGAGACAGCACGAAGGTTGTTCCACGTACCATCACGGTTGCACTCGATGGCTCAGGGGATTTTTCTTCGATTCAAGAGGCCGTCGACGGCGCCGGCAAGGGTGATACGGTCGTGATCAAGGCTGGTTTTTATGCTCAGGACTTGACCATTCACAGCAAAGAGAAGATTAAGATTCTCGGTGAGGGAATCGACAATGTCGTTCTGCTTGGACGAGGCCAAATGGTGGGGGTGTTGCATGTGGGGAAGTGGCCGTATGGGGCAACGGACATAGAGATCAGCGGCCTCACGATCAACGAGCATGGGGGGCACGCTGTCGGCATCTTCAACGGAAACCACATCACGCTACGTCAAGTTCGTGTGAACGGAATGGTCTTCGGCCAGCAGGTGCAGGATGTCCATATCGAAGACTGTGTGATCGGGGGGAGTGAGACGACGGGCGTTCACTTTTCTGATTCTCAGGTCCTTCTGACGGGAAATGTCATTCATGACAACGATTACGGAGTGAACGTGACCGGCAGATCTTCGGTTCGCCTTGAGCGCAATATCGTCACCAGAAGTTTATTCGAGGCCGTCGTGATCAGTGACCAGGCAAAAGCGGTCTTGATCAATAATACTCTGGTTAAGAATGGTGGTGGGGCGGCGTTCCTCGACTCAGCGACGATTGAGGCGGCGGCAAATATCCTCAGCCTCAATAAAGTCGGGTTTCTTATCGCCGCTTCGAGCCAGACCAAAACCTCATACAACGCGTTGTTTAATTGCGATGTAAACTATATGAGAACCGGGCCTCAAAACGTTTATGCGCCGGAGCTACAGGCTGAATCCGACATGACGGTTGATCCGCTTTTTGTCGATGTCGAGCATGACGACTTCCGGCTCAAGCCCGATACCACTCTAGTCAATCGTGGATCGTTTGGGTACCTCGGAGCGCTTCCCCCCATTCCAGTGCCGACACAAAGTCGCTGATAAGACCATTCAAAACAATGAGATAGAAGGCACTCCTGATGGGAGGAATGCGCATGGTATGCTTAAATACACGCGCTTCCGGATCATTCCTGAGCTCAAGTAACACCGTAATCGCGCCGAGAAAGTTTCAACCAGGAGGTCTCCCTTGGCTAGCTTCCGTAGCAATCTTGAAAAGCCGTCGGGTGAAGGCATCCCCTCGCTCATGGATATGGAATCCGGCAAGTTGGTCGGAGCCGTACTTCCGATGTCTGAACAAGCCCAGATCCAGATGCGGAACAGCATCGAAGTCATTGACTATCTCTTAAATCAGGAACGAGTTATCTGGAGTTAGGATTCGATTTCTCGGCTAATCGTTTTTTCATAGCAATTCCCCCATAAACTGAGCTGCTCCCCTCATCATCGATGATTCCCTGTAAGGCTCTTGCTCTCTCATCGACCCACGACTAATACGTTCTTCAGGTAAACCACTCCGAGACCGAGAAGTAGAATGGTCCAGGTCCTTGCGTCATGCGACCGCCAGCTTGATTCTTGTCCGCAAGGGGTGCATCGTAGGTTCTGCGGCGACTAACGTGCTCACGGTAAAAGTCCAGTGCGGAAAATAGTTCGGACATCTTCTCGTTCCCAAACTCCTCTCAACGCCGAGCGGCAACGGCTTGGCGAAGACGCTGTCCGGAAGCGGCACTGGAAGCGATGGGGGCCGTACTTGAGCGAGCGCGCCTGGGGAACCGTGCGTGAGGACTACAGTCCATACGGAACGGCCTGGGAAGCTTTTCCTCATGATCATGCTCGCTCGCGGGCCTACCGATGGAACGAAGACGGGCTTGCCGGGATATCGGATCGTCACCAATACATCTGTTTTGCCATCGCTCTTTGGAATGGACACGATCCGATTCTGAAGGAGCGGGTATTTGGTTTGACCGGTAACGAAGGAAATCACGGCGAAGATGTTAAAGAATACTATTTTTATCTAGATTCAACGCCTACACATTCATACATGAAGTATCTCTATAAGTATCCACAGGCAGGGTTTCCCTATGCCAGGCTTGTAGACGAGAGTCGAGGCCGTAGACGTGGGGAGTTGGAATATGAGCTGATCGACACCGGAGTTTTTGACGAGAATCGCTACTTCGATGTGATGGTGGAGTATGCGAAGGCGACACCTGAGGAACTCCTCATCCGCATTCAACTCACGAACCGAGGGCCGGATCGCGCCGAACTGACACTCTTGCCAACGCTCTGGTTCAGGAATACCTGGTCGTGGGGAATTGATGCTCGTCGGCCGAGAATGCGTGAAGGAAAAGCCGGTGATGGGATGAGCGTGATTGAATTGGATCACGAGTATTATGGTGAGCGACGCCTTTGGTGTGAAGGAAGCCCTCCGTTACTCTTTACGGAAAATGAAACGAATACCCGGCGCCTCTATGGCGATCAAGATGGCGCCAGATACGTGAAGGACAGTTTTCATGACTACGTGATCCATAATCAAGCGGAGGCGGTCAATCCTGAGAAGGTCGGCTCCAAGGCCGCCGCCTTCTACCAGCTTTCATTGCCTGCCGGGGCATCGGAAGTCATTCGGCTATGTCTTACTAACAGTACGGATTCGGCTGGATTCACAGTTCGAGTGTTCAATGACGTTTTTAAGCGACGTATCCGGGAAGCCGATGAATTTTATAATGAGCTGGCTCCCCAGGATCTATCTGATGATGCACGGCGTGTACAACGACAGGCATTTGCGGGATTACTGTGGAGCAAACAATTCTACCATTATGACCTGAAGCGTTGGCTCGTCGGTGATCCAGGGATGCCGGATCCTCCTCATGAACGGCTGCGTGGGCGCAACTCGGACTGGACCCATCTCTACAATGCCGATGTGATCTCCATGCCGGATAAGTGGGAGTATCCCTGGTATGCCGCTTGGGATTTGGCCTTCCATTGCATTCCGCTCGCGCTTGTCGACTCAACCTTCGCCAAAGAGCAACTTATCCTGATGCTCAGAGAATGGTACATGCACCCGAACGGTCAGATTCCGGCCTATGAATGGGCGTTCGGTGACGTAAATCCCCCGGTTCATGCCTGGGCGGCATGGCGGGTGTACAAGATCGAAAAGAAACGCAGAGGAGTCGGTGATCGGGTTTTCCTCGAACGAGTGTTCCATAAGCTGCTCTTGAACTTCACCTGGTGGGTGAATCGAAAGGATGCCGAGGGCAAGAATATTTTTCAAGGAGGATTTCTGGGACTCGACAACATCGGCGTCTTTGATCGCAGTGCTCCATTGCCGACGGGTGGCCATATTGAACAGTCGGATGCGACAAGTTGGATGGGGATGTATTGTCTCAATATGCTGTCGATCTCTCTGGAGTTGGCACGTGACAATCGAGCGTATGAGGACGTGGCGAGCAAGTTTTTTGAACATTTCGTGTATATCTGCCGAGCCATGAACAATATCGGCGGCGAAAAAATCGAGCTCTGGGACAGAGAAGACGGCTTTTTTTATGATGTGCTGCATCTTCCCGATGGACGGACCTTTCCGCTCAAAGTGCGCTCTCTCGTGGGGCTGATCCCGCTGTTTGCCGTAGAAACGTTGGACTCGGAATTGATCGACAGCCTTCCCCGGTTTAAGCACCGCATGCAGTGGTTCATCGAAAATCGGCCAGATTTCAGCGCGCACATCGAGGCGCATTCCCATGATGGCGGGGTGCGCAGGTTTTTGTCGCTGGTCAATCCCACGCGACTCAAGTCGGTGTTGCGGTACATGCTCGACGAAGAAGAATTTCTCTCGCCGTACGGCATCCGGGCGCTCTCGCGCTACCACAAGGACCATCCCTATGTGCTTTCCATCATGGGTATGGAGTATCGCGTGGACTATGAACCTGCTGAATCGAGCACGGGGCTCTTCGGGGGCAATTCGAATTGGCGAGGTCCAATCTGGTTTCCGGTCAACTATCTGTTGATCGAATCGCTTCAGAAATTCCACTATTACCTCGGTGACGAGTACCGGGTTGAATATCCGGTACGTTCCGGCCGATTTGTTTCTTTGAACGAAGTTGCGTCCGAGCTCTCTCGACGGCTGACACATATTTTTCTCAAAGACAACGACGGCCGACGTCCCGTCTATGGGGCAACGAGGAAGTTTCAGGAAGATCCGTTCTGGAAAGACGCCATTCTTTTCTACGAGTACTTCCATGGCGATAATGGAGCGGGGATTGGAGCCAGCCACCAGACGGGATGGACAGGGCTTGTCGCAAAGTTGATTCAGCAGTCGGGAGAATAGGACGGCAGAAATCGCGGGTTTTTCTCTGGTGCAACCCCTTCCCAGGATCCAAGGGAATCACGATAACGTACGGTGTACATCGCATGCGCACCGTCGAAAACCAAGTTTCCACACCGGTTAAGGTGAGAGGGAAGATGGTGGAGCAAACCGATTGTCAGAACCTCGATCGCGCCCTCAGCCTTGAATGGTTGGAGACGAACGGTCGAGGAGGATTTGCCTCGGGTACCGTTGCCGGGGCCAATACACGACGATATCATGCCTTGTTGATGACGGCGCGTCGACCTCCCAGCGATCGATATGTGCTGGTCAATCACGTCGAAGAGTGGCTGAGCGTCGACGAAGATAGATGCTCGCTCACGACGAATCTCTATCCGGGAGCGATATATCCCGACGGATATACCCATTGTTGTGAATTTTCCACGCTTCCCTGGCCGACATGGACCTTTATCTATAACGGGGTTCGAATTCGACGCGAAATCTTCTGCGTTCGCGGTCGGGACCTGGTCATCGTTCGATGGAAATTGATAGGCCTTAAGGGCGGTTTCGTGGTTCTTAAAGTTCGGCCGATGTTGACCGGTCGAGGCTACCACGCTCTGCACCGCGAGAACGGCATTCTGTCGACGCGCGCTGCGATCAAACATGAATCGGTGATCTGGCAGCCATATAGCGGTGTCCCGGCCGTGCGCGCGTTTCACTCAGGAGCCTATCGCCATGCCCCCGATTGGTATCGGTGTCTCGAATATTCTGTCGAGCGGCAACGAGGCCTTGATTTCCAGGAAGATTGGTGGTCGCCGGGAGAGTTTTCGTTCGAGCTGAGAGCAGGAAAGGAACAGACACTCACATTCACCAGCGAAGATCTCGATCACCTCGACGTGGTTCGACTGATGCGAGGAGAACGTGCCAGGCGCACAACATGGCGCAAGGCGCCATTGTATAGGGATCGGCTGATCGAGGCATTACGGCAGGCTACAGAAGTCTTTCTGGTCCAGCGGGATAAAAGACAGACCGTGATCGCCGGCTACCCCTGGTTCACGGATTGGGGACGGGACACCTTCATCTCGCTTCCCGGGCTGTGTCTCGTGACGGGTAAACGGGCCGTGGCTTGGCAAATCATTGAAGCCTTCTGCGCTCATGTGTCGGACGGGATGGTACCCAATCGTTTTTCCGATAGTGGTGAAGAGCCAGAATACAACACGATTGATGCGTCGCTGTGGTTCGTCTATGCCATCGAGCGGTACCTCGCGTACAGCCACGACACGAAACGTGTCCGATCGATTGCTTGGCCGGTGATCAAGCAGATTCTCGACGGGTACCGCCACGGCACGCGATACGACATTCATATGGATGTCGATGGCCTTATCACGGGTGGAACGCCCGGTAGTCAACTTACCTGGATGGATGTGAAAATCGGGGAGTGGGTCGTGACACCGCGGCATGGGAAGCCGGTTGAGGTTCAGGCCTTGTGGATCAAAGCATTGGATATCGGAGAACGTTTGGCGACTCGGTTTGCCGAGGCAGACTACGCGGCGAATTGCCGGATGATCCGAACGCGAGCCGAGGAGTCGTTCCGTAAAAGATTTTGGTATCGGGAAGGGCAGTATCTGTATGACACCATCGATGGACCGGATGGCGACGATGCATCAATCCGGCCCAATCAGCTTTACGCGATTGCTCTGTGCGACGGTCTGGTGACGAGACCGCAGGCCGAGCAGGTTCTCCATATCGTAAAAGAGCAGCTGCTCACGCCGGTGGGGCTGAGAACGTTATCTCCACAGGATAGTCGATATCGTCCTCGGTACGAAGGTGGCCCGATGGAACGAGACAGCGCCTACCATCAGGGAACCGTCTGGCCGTTTCTCTTGGGTGCCCTCGTCACGGCATGGGTGAAAACATATGGGTCCACTGCCAAGACGAAGGTTGAGGCAAGATCGTTTCTGAAAGGAATAGAAGCCCACCTACACGAAGGTTGTATCGGGCAGGTGTCGGAAATTTTTGACGGGGACCCGCCGCACTCTCCGCGAGGCTGTCCAGCTCAAGCTTGGTCCGTCGCGGAGCCTCTCCGTGCATTGGTTGAAGACCTCGGAGCGCCAATTAGGGGCGGAAGGGCCGGCTCCACTCGTTGTGCATAAGCCTCGTCTAATCGAGTCAAACTCAAATTAAAGTGGAAACGGTTCCCTTTTCACCGGCTTGACAGAGTTGGTACTCATCCGTAGTCTGGATAAAAGGGACGCTCAGGGAGGAGTGATCATGAAGGATTTATTCGTCTGGACAAAAAATGGTTGGCGAATCACTGCCGGGGTGGCGACGCTGGTCTTATGTCTTGTCACTCCGTACGGAACGTTCGCTGATGAGCTGCTGAAGGAGTCCGTGTTACCGCTCAGCATGGCCAGCAAAGCGATTCAGGCAGCGGTGGAGTCTTGCAAGAAAGACGGGTATCGAGTGAGCGTATCCGTGGTCGATCGTGCAGGCATTTTACGTGCGATGGGGCGTGCCGACGGTGCCGGACCGCATACGGTCGATAGTAGCCGGAAAAAAGCCTATACGGCTGCCAGTGCACGGCGTCCGACCAGCGAATTGGCCGATCTCATCACAAAAGTTCCCACGCTCCAGACGCTTCGAGATATCAACGGCGATATCCTTATTTTGGGCGGGGGGCTGCCCATCGAACTTGGAGGCGAAATCGTGGGGGGAATCGGAGTTGGAGGAGCACCGGGAGCTCACCTGGATGATGCATGTGCCCAAGATGGGCTCGACGCGATCGGTGCAGCTTCGAAGGTTCCTGCGCCGAAGTGAACGTGTCATCATGGGCGACCGTTTTGAGCTGTATGGTGCTGCTCTGTACCGGGTGTAACAGTAATACCCCTGAGCCTGCTACGGTTGAAATCACCTCGGCACGACTTCGGCTGACGATTGAGAGGACGGCAACGGATCCGTTCCTTCAACGATTTAATCTCACGATGCACGTCAACGGGGCCAATGGCTGTGCTTCTTCCACCGAACTATTTCCGGATACCGGGTATGCCGGTCGCCGTAACGTCTATCAGGCAGCCAACGCAAAGATCTATGTCGTCGGACAGTACGATGCGCGTGTCATCGATTCACTGAGCTGCCGAACGCACCTCTCAGAGTTTCGTCACCTCGATCGAGAGGTCATTTTTGTTGGAAGTTTCGATCAAGACGAATACAAGCACTGGACCTATATTTCTGCCACTCAACGGCCGGAAATGCCGTTCGAGAAGCGGTAACGAAGGTTGGAGGGAAGCTCTAACAGGAACCACATCCGGGACATCATCATGGGTCTCATGTCCGTCGTGTAATACGACAATCATTGGTCATGCAACAGCCGATCATCGGATATCATCAAGATGACCAGGGCGACTGGGTCGCCGATCTGGCCTGTGGTCATGGACAGCATGTACGGCACCAACCTCCATTTACAGATCGTCCGTGGGTGCTTACTCCAGCTGGACGGGAGCGGTATGTCGGTACCAATCTCAATTGTAAGAAATGTGAAGAACCGGGACTTGATTCTCGCCTCACTCCGCGATAGCTTCCGCGTCGTCCACCGCGAATGACGATTCCGGCGATTTTACGGACCCACAAGGTGTTCCATCCTTCACGCGAATAATGGCCTTACTTGACTGCGTATGTTCTCCTTGTGTCTTCGGGCCTGGATATCCAGTCATTCAGCATAGTCGTCGATGTTCAACACGGTCTGATCGGACCATAGTCGAGAGCAGAGCCGTTCGGACATCTTGACAAGACTCAAGTGTTTGTTTGACAACCTTGCCACGTTATCCGTCGGATTAGGTGGTCCATGTTGTCCCAACGATACCAGATTGCTGTTCTGCTTGGACTGGTGGCGCTCTTGGGCTGTTATTTGCTGTTGCCGCTGAGCGCGTCCTATGTGTTGGCAGATAGGCTCCGTGGCTATGGTTACAGCAGCGTCATTCTCCAGCTCGGCTATCCGGGCTGGGCACGCATGCGCATTCCCGTGGTGTCGTTTCAGCAGGATTTGGGCGAAGAACGATTGATGATCTCGCTGACTGACGCAGAGATACACTATGACCCGGTCCAGCTGTTTCAAGGTCGTGTGAGTCGAATCATACTTCGAGACGCGTCGATCCATGTCTTGAATGTGCAAGGCACGGATGAGGTGATCAAGGGGGACATGGGGCCGGATCAGCCCGATAATGAACAATCACCGTGGCGGTTGTTGACGGCTGGGGATCTCTTGCGCAGTCTGCCCATCCTTCCATTCGACGAGTTACAGCTGGATCATCTCACCATTTTTCGTGAACAGGCGACAGGGCCGCTCCAAAAAGTCACGATTGACGGGAGTTTGATCTATAGCGGTAGGGAGGTGGATGGGCACCTTGTCTTTCAAGGACGCGATACCGCGTCGTATGGACTCGTTGTCGTAGGGCATTCCGCAAGTACCTGGTCCGTCACGTTGGCGCCACAACGGCCGCAAGCGACGCCGATTATTTCTTGGCAGTCACGAGCCCATCCACAAGGCTCAGAGATTCGGGTCAATGGACGTCTCCAGATCAATGTACAAGAATTGGCCCCATTCATCGCACTCCTTGTTCCGATCGGTCCGGAGCTTGAGAAAGTGACGGGAGAGGTAGCAATCGATTGGGCAGGGATGGCTCCAGCAGATGCCGCATTGAGTTCCTTATGGGAAGACGAACGGGCTCATCTGGATGGCCATATGCGAGTCGACGTTACGCTGCCGGCTTTAAAAGGTGTGGCGAAGGACATCGCCGTCGCCTATGAGGGGAGATTCGAAGGGAATGCCACTCAGGCCGAGTGGGCCATGAGTCCGGGTGTGTTGCTGACCGCCACAATCAATACTCAACCGCGTATTATTCCAGAAGCGGTTCGGTTGATACTTCCCCATGGGGATCAGCCGGTGAGGATCGAGAACAAAAAGCCCGTGCAAGGAACGTTCTATTGGAAGGAGACGCCTATACGCACGGTGGCACAGGGGCCCTTGCACGTGACGTACGGTCGGACGCCAGGACCATTGGTGGCACAGTTCGAAACCACCCGAGCTGAGGGTCTAGGTAATGAATTGGTGTTGGCCGAAGGGGCCTATCATTTGGAGGGTATCCTTCCGAAGGCCATTACCGAACGGCTTTCAGCCAAAGAGGCGATGGGAGGAGTGCAAGGGACGGTGAAACTGGCTCGGACGCATGTACGTGGCGTGCTGTTACCTCCGTCTTCAGTGACGGCGAAACAGATAGGTCAGGGCACCACCCTTATTTCCAGTGTCACGCTGAATCTATCGGAGCCGTTGACGGTCGAATGCGATCTGACGGCAATCCATTGCCGCGGGGGAGCAATAATCGCGACCCTTCGAGCTCCGGCCCTGAGAGTAGGTGGTCGGAGAATCCGCATTGGGCAAGGTATCTTGAAAATTCGAGATGTGGAAACGACTAAGGCCGCCTGGGCTGCACAAGGGACGTTATCAATCGCCGGAGTCAGTCCGGAGTCCGGTTCGTGGTGGCCATCCGCGAGCGATTGGATGATCAAATTCTCGGCTGATCAGGCCGGCGTCAAGGCCGACCTGCGAGTCGATATCCCGACGCACGAAGGGTTCGTAACCGCCAGGATCGAACAGCCGCTGCAGACGGCGGAGGGAGTTCTGCACGGTGTCATCGGTCCGCTGACGTTTAACGGAGTTGATCGGCGGCTCGGTAAGTTGATGATGGGACTCTCTCCTTCCATCGATGTGATCGATGGAATGTTCACCGCCACCGTCGATGGGTCGTGGTCAAGCAACTCTCACGAGCGCATCGCGATGATGAACGGGGCTTCAGCAACTGCGAAGGTGGTCGTCGAGAGATTGTCCGGTCACTACTACGATTATGTCGTAAAGGGCGTGAGCACCACGATGGTGTTACATGCCAAGGGACTTGAGTCAATCCTGATGAACGAGCCGGCCACCATCTCTGTGGCGGCAATCCAGAGCGGTGTTGACGCCACCAACCTCGCGGCTTCCGTTCAGATAAAATGGAAACTGGCCGATAGCCTGCCAGTGGTCGAGGTGCGAGACTTCCAATGCGAAATCTTCGGAGGAACCGTCAGCACTCCAGGACCTGTGGTAGACTTGGCCAAGCCGCCAGTGACAACGACGTTTTTGCTCCGGAATCTTGATCTCGGGAAAATTCTCAGCGTGGAACAACAGCGAGGGCTTCAGGGAACTGGAACGCTCAATGGGACCCTGCCTGTGACCATCACGTCGGGTGGGGTCCTCGTGAAAGACGGACTGATCGAGGCACAGCCTCCCGGAGGAGTCATTCGGTATGCATCGGCGCCGGAAACGTCGAAGACCCTGTCGGACTCTGATCGTCAACTCCAGCTCGTTGCGCAGGCGCTGAACAACTTTCAGTATTCACTGCTGCGCGTCGGTGTGAAATACGGTGAAACGGGCATGTTGGACCTGAACGCGCGGTTGGAGGGCAGAAATCCAGACCTGAGGAGTACGCCGCCGATTCACTTCAACCTTACCCTGCAGGAACATATCCCGACGCTTCTCAAGAGCCTCCGCTTGGTCGATGATCTCGAGGGGACCATCGAAAGAAAATATAGGCGACAAGGATCATTATGAGGCGAACCATGCTGAGCAGAACCATACTGATAGGGGGTGGAGGACTGGCCTGGGGCATTCTGCTTGCCGCTCTGAGCGCCTGTACTCCACGCGTCGAGGTCGCTGCGTCGGAAAAGCCGATTACGATCAATCTCAATGTGAAGATCGATCATGAGATTCGGTTGAAAGTCGACAAGGATTTGGATCAAGTGCTGTCGAATGACAGCGGATTGTTCTAGTCGTCGGAGGACATCATGGTCATAGGACGGTTGATCATCACGATGTGTACGGCACTGTTATGGGCCGCCATCCACTCTCCCGCGTGGGCACTGTCGTTGGATGAAGCGAAAGCGCAGGGGTGGGTCGGAGAAAAGGCCAGCGGTTATCTGGGGGTGGTGAATCCTTCCAATGCTGAAGCGCGGTCGTTGATGGACGATGTGAATAAAAAGCGGCGGCAGGCCTATGAAGAGATCGCAAAGCGAAACGGTACCAGTGTCCAAGCTGTGGAAACCCTTGCCGGGGAAAAAGCCATTCAGAACACCAAACCGGGAAACTTTATTGAAGGAGGCGGTGGGTGGATCAAGAAATAGCCGTTATCCATAGCGGTCGTTCTTCCAGGGGAGCGCGCTGTTCGAGTACCCTCGGACTTCCCAAAATCCTTTCTCATCTTTATCGGAAAACGTAATCTCCTTCACCCACTTCGCTCCTTTCCAGGCATACCGCTTCGGGACGATCACACGCACCGGCCCACCGTGGTCCCGCGTCAGGGGGTTGCCATTCCAACTATGCGCGAGTAGCACATCGTCGTCGTGACAGGCGTCAAGCGGTAGGTTGGTTGTATAGTCATCGTAGGATTTGAACAGCACAAATTGCGCGAGCGACAGCGGTTTTACGAGGGACATGAGGTGCTTGAAGCTCACGCCTTCCCAATCGTTGTCATAACGACTCCATGACGTGACGCAATGGAAGTCCGACCGGTCTTTGAATTGAGGTTGGGCCAAGAATGATTCCCATGTCAGGACAAGCGGAGCGGCGACAAACCCGCCGATACTGAGTCTCCATTCATGTAATGGAATCTCGGGCTTGAAGCCAAGGTCCAGAACGGGAAAATTCTCGACCAGGTGTTGGCCGGGTGGCAGCCGATCGTCTCCCTCATAGAACACTTCACGTTCCTCCCCACCACGACGTGCTTTGGCCCACTGCTCTTTCGTCCTTGTCAGCCTGCTCGATTCATCCATTCCCACCTCCCTCCATATAGATTACGGGAATTGAAGTTGATCTAGCAACCGAGCTGACCCGTGGTCGGTTGTTCGCAGGCACTCTGACGCCTCACTATCTCAGCGAGCAGCGGTCTTGGTAAGTACTGTGGGATTGTTGTGCTCGCCCCTCAGCTCTGTAAGGTTTTCCAGCGTCCTCAGACGTACGTGTAAGCAGCTTATCTCATTGACAGATACCGAAGGAGCCACCATGATACAGCACGACGCCACTATGACGACCCCGGTCTCCACTCAGAGTGAAGCCAGCAGTTCATATCTCGGCAAGATCTTGATCGCGGGTATCCTCGCCATAGCGCTTGGTGCCTTCTTCTATTTCGATCTCGGACAGTTCCTGTCGTTAAATGCGCTGAAAGAGAATCGAGACAGTCTTTTAACGTTTGCAGACGAGCACTTTGCATTCGCTGTAGGATTGTTTATCGTCGCCTATGTGGTGGTGGCTGGTTTGTCCCTGCCGGGAGCCGTCATCCTGACGTTGGCCGGTGGGTTTTTGTTTGGAGGGATTCTCGCAACGGTCTTCATTAATATCGGGGCGACCACCGGGGCAACCCTGGCATTTCTGACCGCACGGTATCTCTTACGGGATACGGTTGAGCAGAAGTTCGGCAAGTGGTTGGGGCCTTTCCAAGAAGGATTCGCCAAGAACGCCTTCAGTTATCTGTTGACCTTGAGACTTATCCCACTCTTTCCATTCTTTGTGGTGAACCTGGTGTCCGGTCTCACGCGCGTGAGCGTCGGCACCTATATTGCGGCCACGGCGATTGGAATCGTTCCCGGATCGTTTGTCTATGCCTATGCGGGACGCCAGCTCGGTACGATCAACTCGCTGAAAGAAATCGCGTCTCCCAATGTCATCGGTGCCTTCGTACTCCTGGGGCTGCTGGCGCTCGTCCCGGTCGTGTATAAGCGATTTGCGGCGAAACCAGTGTGATGAACACCGCATCGATTGACGATACGCAACGAAGGGTGTCACGCTATGATGACCGAGCCTCTCTCAAGGGACGTAGGAATGGGTGAGCACGATCAGCCTGCAGTCCTTCCCGACGACGAGTACAATCAAGAACTCGTCGCCAACGTGCACCCTGCCGATTGGGTCAATCCGGAACCGACCGGTCGCTATAACATCGTCGTGATCGGAGCGGGGACCGCCGGGTTGATCACGGCCGTCGTCGCCGCGAGTCTGGGAGCCAAGGTCGCCTTGATCGAAAAACATCTGATGGGTGGAGACTGCCTCAATGTCGGATGCGTACCGTCGAAAGGGGTGATCCGGGCAGCCAGAGCCTGGGCGGATTTGCGGAAGGCCCACGAGTTCGGCCTTCAGATTCCCGCCGGGGTGAAGTATGACTTCAGCGCGGTGATGACGCGCATGAGGAAACTGCGCGCTCGCATCAGCCAGAATGACTCCGCCCGGCGATATACCAAGCTCGGCGTGGACGTCTATATCGGCAGCGGGCGGTTTCTCGGCGCCGAAACGATTCAAGTGGAAGGTCCGGCCGGTAATCGGATCCTCACCTTCGCGAAAGCCGCGGTCTGTACCGGCGCCAGAGCGGCGTCACCTGCGACCCCTGGCCTTCAAGAAGCGGGGTATCTGACGAACGAAACCGTCTTTTCACTGACGAAGTTGCCCCAGCGGCTCGGCGTGATCGGGGCCGGCCCCATCGGATGTGAACTGGCGCAGTCGTTTGCCCGATTTGGGAGTCAGGTCTATCTGATCGAAGCCACGCACGGTATCATGCCGAACGAAGACCGCGATGCAGCGGACCTTGTCGAGCAGCACATGGTTCGAGACGGGGTGAAACTACTGTGCTGCGGAAAAGACCTGAACGTACACAGGACAGATGACGGCAAGCATCTGACAGTCGATTCACACGGTCAGCAGTATGCCGTAACGGTCGATGAAATCCTTGTCGGCGTTGGACGAACACCCAATGTGGAGAAGATTGGATTAGAGGCCGCAGGGGTCGCGTACGATAAGAACGGGATCAAGGTCAATGTCAGATTACAGACATCGAATCCTAACATCTACGCAGCAGGCGATGTCTGTTCACGCTACAAATTCACCCATGCCGCTGATGCCATGGCACAAATCGTCATCCAGAACGCGCTGTTCCCACATCCGTTGAGTTTGGGCTATGCCAATGTCGATGCGTTGGTGATGCCTTGGTGTACCTTCACCGAACCGGAAGTCGCCCACGTCGGGATGTATGAAAAAGAAGCAAAAGACAAAGGACTTGAGGTCGAGACCTATACCTACCAACTTGATGAGGTTGATCGAGCCATACTGGACGGGGAAACGGACGGGTTTGCACGGGTTCACATACAAAAAGGGACGGACAAGATCCTGGGCGCAACGATCGTCGCCGCGCATGCCGGGGACATGATCAGCGAATTTTCGGTGGCCATGAAAACGGGTGCGGGAGCCAAAGCGATCGCCGGTACGATCCATCCCTATCCGACCCAAGCCGAAGTGAATAAGAAAGTGATCAATCTTTGGCGGAAAGCCCATTTCACACAGGGAACGAAGAACTTTCTCACCAAATTGTTCGCCTGGATGAGAAAGGGAAGATGAGGGATGGAACCCGAGGAAAACAGCAGGCTGTTGATCATGACGTGCGCATGGATTGTCATGTGGCTGTTCATTGCTCCAGCATGGCTCTGGGCACAGGGTGAAACTGCGCTGGAAGTGGGGAAGTTTTCCGCAAGTGAGCCAGGGGGCCGTCTGCCGGATGGCTGGAAGCCGTTGACCTTCAAGAAAATCTCCTCGCTCACGACATACGAGCTGGTGAGGGATGGGGAGCATGTCGTCGTCAAGGCCACGAGCGAGGCCTCCGCCTCGGGGTTAACCAAGGAGGTGAGGATCGACCCCAAGGAATTTCCCATCGTGCAATGGCGTTGGAAAGTCGACAATCTTCTCAAGAACAGCGATGCCACGCGCAAAGACGGCGACGATTATTCGGCCCGACTCTATATTACGTTCGAGTATGACCCTGACAAGGTGAGCGTGGGGAAACAACTCAAGTACAAGGCCGGCCGAGTCCTGTTCGGAGACATTCCCATCGGAGCGATCAACTATGTCTGGGAGAGAAAGGCGCCGGTCGGCGAGATGATCGACAACGCCTATACGGATTTCGTCAAAATGGTGGTCGTAGAAAGTGGCCCTCACAATCTCGGCATATGGGTCAAAGAGTCGCGCAATATCTACGAAGATTATAAGAGAGCCTTCGGAGAAGAACCGCCGCTGATCAACGGCGTGGCGATCATGAGCGATACCGACAACACCAAAGAACGGGTGGTGGCCTACTACGGCGACATCATATTCAAGAAGGCCCAATAAGCTATTTCCTCTGATCCTTCCTGGCAGACATGCCACCTTCCAATCCCTTTTCGGATGATTCCTGCGTTTCACCCGTGATGCTTTTGTGATAATCGCCTGTTATTCTGGCGGTTATGGGAAGCGAAGGGCCTCATGGGCAAAGCGCAACGCCTCGGACCATTCTCGTGATTGAAGACGATCGAGACATTGCGCGGCTCCTGGAACTTCATCTGCAGGACGGGGGGTATACCGTCCACATAGTCCGAGATGGTGTCACCGGCTGCACGCACGCGCTCTCCAATACCTACGACTTGATTATCCTCGATCTGATGCTGCCGGGGATGGATGGGTTGGACATCTGTCATGCGCTGCGAGCGAAACCGAACTACACACCTGTCCTGATGTTGACCGCCAAATCGACAGAGTTGGACCGCGTACTGGGGTTGGAAGTCGGTGCAGATGATTATCTGACTAAGCCGTTCAGCATTCGAGAGCTCCTGGCACGGGTCAAAGCCTTGTTCCGCCGTATGGAGGTGCTGAGGACGCCAGTGGAGTCAGCTCGGCAGAAATTGATTCGTGCCGGTGACCTCGTGATTGACACCGAGAAGCGCAAGGTCACGTTATCGGGCAGGACGATCGACCTGACAGTGAAAGAGTTTGATCTGTTACTGCTATTCGCCCGACAGCCGGGCCGTGTGTATACCCGTTCACAACTGCTCGATCTGGTGTGGGGATATGCGCACGCGGGTTACGAGCATACCGTGAATTCTCATATCAATCGGTTGAGGGCCAAAATCGAAAGTGATACCAGCCGTCCCCGGTACATTTTGACGGTTTGGGGGATTGGCTATAGCTTTTCGGAAGAACACACAAGCGGGTAGCGCCATGTTCACAACCCTGTATGGAAAGCTGGCCGCTGTCCTTATCGGGCTGTTTGGCCTTATCGGCGCTGGAACCATACTGCTGACGCTTTATGCGACTCGGCTGTATTTCCAAGAGGTGAATCAGAAGCTCAACCAGACCTTGGCTGAACGCATCGTGTCTGAACAGATCCTCATGCAGGAAGGACGGGTAAACGAGGCGGCGCTCAAGGAAATCTTTCACAGTCTCATGGTGATCAACCCGAGTATCGAAGTCTATCTGCTTGATGGTCGGGGATCCATCCTGACTTTTTCAGCTCCTCCTGAAAAAGTGAAGCGAGAACGTATCTCTCTCGACCCCATTGAGCGGTTTTTGTCAGGAGCTGAAGATTTTCCAATCCTGGGAGACGATCCGCGAGACCTGACACGCAGGAAGATCTTTTCTGCATTCCCCGTCCAAACTTTAGGCGGCGACATTGAGGGCTATCTCTACGTGATTCTCGGTGGAGAGGAGTTTGACTCAGTCGCACAGGTGCTGGAAGGTAGTTACATTCTGCGCGTAAGCACGTGGGCGATCGTTGCAACCCTGCTGTTTGCGCTTTTGACCGCCCTCCTCATGTTCAAGCTGTTGACTCGACGGCTCAGAATGCTCGCCTTTGCCATGGAGACCTTCAAGCGTAGCAACTTTTCCGAATCGTCGGATCTCCCGCACCAATCTCGTCTTCAGCAAACGATTACCGAGCGAAGGGATGAAATAGACGAGTTAGGGGCGACCTTTGCCCATATGTCAGATCGGATCCGGCAGCAAGTGCACCAGCTCAAACAGACCGATCAGTTGCGACGTGAGTTGGTCGCCAATGTCTCGCATGATCTTCGCACGCCGCTGACATCCCTTCAGGGATATCTCGAGACGCTGAGCTTGAAAGAAGGATCTCTGTCACCGGAGGAACAGCGCAAATATCTTGGAATCGCCATTGCACATAGCGAGCGGATGGGAAAATTGATTGGCGAGCTGTTTGATTTGGCCAAATTGAATTCTCTTGAGATGGCGCTTCATCTGGAATCGTTTTCCCTCGGTGAACTGGCTCACGATGTCGTTCAAAAGCTGACGTGGCTTGCAGGCAAGCACGAAGTGACGCTGCAGGCGGAGATACGTGAAAATCTTCCCTTTGTATCGGCTGATATCGGACTGATTGAACGGGTCCTCGAAAACTTGATCGAGAACGCCATTCGACACACGCCGCGCAACGGTACGGTCATGGTCATCTTGAATCCCGATGGCCAGGAACTTGTGGTTCAGGTGTCCGATACCGGCTGTGGGATTGCACTGGAAGATCTTCCGCACATTTTTGACCGGTACTATCAAGTCGAGCACAATCAGCAAAAGAATTCGACGGGAGCAGGGCTTGGTCTTGCGATCACCAAGCGGATTCTGGAGCTGCACGGAAGCACCATTGAGGTTCGCAGTATCCTCAACGGCGGAACAACCTTCACGTTTCGTCTACGCACGATCCAACCTTCCATCCCAGCAGTGGATTCTTCTCGCTCCGCCTGATTTCCCGTCATCCTCGCTGAGACCACATTGCTTCCTGCTTTTCTCCGACATTCGTGATCACGATGCCATGATTTTGTGATGGTTCCGTGACCACGGAGGCCAACCTCCATGTGCGGTTACATCAGGCCCGCAAGCTGGTCAGAGCGGCCCTTGAAACCACATTCGGACGAAGATCATTCATTTTCTAAATGTGATCAAGTTGTGATCAACGCGTGAACGTTTCGTGACATTTTGTCGCCATGATATAGGTTCTCACACGGTACAGAAGGGAGATCTCGATGCGTCATCTCAGCTCACTGATTGTTTGTGTGATTGTTGTCGTGGGCGCGGTTGCTCCAGTCAGAGCCGAAGCCGATAGAGAGCACCTTTTAAAGGATGCAGGAGTCTATGCCACGTTCGCCGTCTTCAAAGCGTCGGAGCAATGGTGGCAAATGGAGCCTCAGGCTCGTGCTGAGGCGAGTGCGGACGTCAAGAAGATGCTGGAGAAATACGCGGATCGAGTGGCCGCGGATGTGTATCTGCTGCGGGGATTGTCTGAGCGAGCGGACATCCTGATCCGGATCCATTCGAAAGCGATGATTCAAAATCAAAATTTTATCTTGGATGTGATGGCATCAAAATTCGGAAAGTACTTCAATAACGTAGATACATTCAACGGCATCACGAAAGCTCTCAACTACGTACCTGATTTTCCAGGAGATTTAAAAGCGGAATTAAAGACGCCTCCTCCACAGGGCAATACCTATGTGATCGTCGTACCGATCCGCAAGGATGCCGAGTGGTGGATTGCCGGGCAGGATACGCGGACCAACATGATGAAAGAACATACGGATGCCACCGTGGCCTATCTCAAGACCGTCAAACGGAAGCTGTATCACTCGAGCGGGCTCGATGATTGGGATTTCATCACCTATTTTGAAACGTCACGTCTCGAGGATTTCCACGATTTGGTGACCGGATTGCTCAAAGTGAAAGAGAATCGGCACAACCGAGTGTTTGGTGATCCGCTCCTGCTGGGAACTATTCGGCCACTCGATGAGATTCTGGAGATCCTCGCCCGTTAACGTGCTCTCGGCAGGACGACAGTCGAAAAAGTCGGTGGATGGCTCTTGGAGGGTTTCCTTCAGTAGGGAAGAATTCGTGAACGAACGCGTGCCTGTTTGAGAAACCAGACGAGTGCGCTAACGAATTCCGCCACTGGTCCGTCGGTGAGCACTAGCAGGCAGTGGAAAAACATTTTGGCACCCGATCATTCTCGGCATATTGAGGTCACAGACTGAATCAGAATCGCCCGCAGGATGGTCAAGGCCTTTCAACAAGGCTGTTGTGGTTGTTGCCTTTTGGCTGGAGATCGTGTGTAAACGCCACCCTATGAGCTGTTTGGAAACGCAGGGTAGGCTGTAAGAACTCGAACGAGTGCTCGACAAACATTTCAGGACAGAGCAGCCCGCCTCCACTGAGGCGGCGGGCTTGATGTGAACGAGGCAGGGCTTCTTACAGGGCCATCATTGAAGGGAATTGGCGAAACCGCTGTGGGTAATCTCAGCGCGCACGCGGTCCCCGACCTTCTTGCTGCCGCGCAATTGTTTGGTTTCTCGGCTGATGTAGAGCTGAACCTGATTGCCTTCGTAGTCTTCAACCGTGTAGACATCGCCCTTGATGTGCTTTATTGTCCCCCCGATGGTCTTCCACGCCGGACCAGGTTTCCGGTCCGACAGGTTCGCGTTGTAAGAGGAGGTTGTTTCCCGTGTTGCTACCGTCACCTCAGCCGCAGCTGCGGCTGACGAATAAGTACCGGACTTCTTTCCGTCCTTGGGGCTTGCGGTTGCTGTGAGAGGGCCGGACACGCATAGAACCGTTAGGCCACCAAGGATAATTGGGAGGAAATTCCTGTGATTGGTGTGCATTATGTACCTCCTGGTAGAAAGCCATAAGTGTTGAACCATTGTTCACTCAGCAAAGGATATGCCGGTTGAGCAATCGGGCCATCGTATGACTCTCAATACGTTATGAAACAAGCCCGATGAAGCGCCTGGACTCATAAGGAGTTCAGGGGAAAAAACGGCAAGTGATTGAGCAAAACTGCACGACAACCGCCTGGCCGGCTTATGTTGATACAGATTGAACGATCACAGTACGGTGAGACCAAGCAGCTCGACGGGGTCCCGTTAGAAAAACATCAACGGCCGAGTCTTTTCCGAGCTCTCTGTGGAGGGTTGACGAATCTGATTCAGAAGCGACCGCTTTTAGCAGTATTTCAAGCCAACCTCCGTTGTAATTCTTCCTGTGGGTACTGCAACCTTCCCCTGAACGTAGGCCGGTATGAGATGTCACGGCAAGAGATCCGGAACGTCTTTGCCGGCCTGTATAGAGAAGGTCTGCGTTTTGTGTTTGTGCAGGGAGGAGAACCGCTGTTGCGACGTGATTTGCCTGCGATTCTTCAAGACTTAGTTGAGATAGGATTTCGCCTCACGTTGATTACGAACGGAACGAAGCTGACCTCACGCCTTGTGCAGCAATTCGACGATCTCTCGGTGTCCCTCTCGATCAGCCTCGATACCCTGGATCGCCACACGTACGAACGTATCCGGGGTACCGATCAACTTCCCGCGGTTCTTGCCGGCCTTGATCTCCTCCGGCGCTATCGTCACCCGAAGTTCCTGACCTGTATCGTCAGCGAGATGAATCGAGATACGGTGGAAGAAGTTGTGAGCTTCGCTAGGCGGCACGGGTTTCTACCGGTCGTGGGCGCGTATC
This sequence comes from Nitrospira sp. SG-bin1, assembly GCA_002083365.1. Classification (NCBI taxonomy): domain Bacteria; kingdom Pseudomonadati; phylum Nitrospirota; class Nitrospiria; order Nitrospirales; family Nitrospiraceae; genus Nitrospira; species Nitrospira sp. SG-bin1. The sequence continues at coordinate 73,010 of LVWS01000047.1, forward strand.
ATTGGGATGTTGGGCTCTATGGAAAGCAGAATCCTGCGTTGATGTACGACCGTCAACAGGCTCGGCTGGTCTTCGAACGATTGCTCGAGAGCGATGCTCTTCCTCCAGGCTATCTGCGGCGATATGCGAAGGACAATGTGGCATGGCTCCGTGGAGAATCCCTGAAGCCTTGCGATGCCGGGCGGTACAGTATCGCGATCGATGCCTCCGGCAATGTCTCACCCTGTTTGTCACTTCCAGAAGCCGGGAATCTTCTCCATTCATCGCTCAGTGAAATACTTGGACGGTTCGATCGACAAGCGATTCAGCATTGTTCCGATCGGTCGTCCTGTAACAGACTGGATGGGCGCGTCATCGGGTCGCTCCTGCGACACCCCATCGCAGCCTGGCAAACACCGGTGACATGGTAGGTCACGAGAGGGTTGTAATGCGGTGGATCATCCCGATGTTCGTCCTCGTTCTCACAGGCTGCTCAACCGTTCCCACGTCGTTTACGCCGACAAATCCTCTGGGGCCCGGTGAATTCTCGCACCGATTGCTCGGTCAAGTCGTTGCGTCGCATGTGAAGGATGGCGTCGTCGACTATCCGGGTATTCAGGCAGACGATCGGTTTCCGGCCTATCTTGCCATGCTTGATCGAGTGGATCCGAATGCCCTGCCTACCCGCACCGAGCAGTTGGCCTTCTGGATCAATGCCTATAATGCCTTTGCCGTCAAGGGCATCCTCGATCGGTATTCGCCTGTGACCTATGTGGGGCGCTACCGTTATTTCATCGGGCGGGACTATCGGGTCGGAGGCGCCACCATCAATCTCTATGATCTTGAGCGCCGGGTGTTGATCAAGCAGTTTCAGGAACCGTTGATCCATTTTGCTATTGTGTGTGCGTCTACCTCTTGTCCGAAGCTCCAGCCCTGGACATACGAACCGGATCAGCTTGATCGCCAACTTGATCGGGTCGCCAGAGAGTTCATCAACGATGCCACGCGCAATCGCTTCGACCGTACGAAAAAAATTGCATCGCTCTCGATGATCTTCAAATGGTTTGAAGACGATTTTGCGAAAGCCGCCGGATCGGTACCGGCCTACATCGCTCGCTACGTGAGCGACCCTGAACTGGTCCAGGATTTGATGCACTCGGACTATCGTATCGAGTATCTCGACTACGACTGGAGCTTGAACGGCATTCCGCCGAGGGAGACGACCCATGCTGGTCAGTCATGATGAGAGAGAGCCCATCGCCAGGCTCCTGACGTTTTTAGAGCACGGCGAACGGATGGCCCATGAGTGCGCACAGGCTCAAGCCGCATTGTCCGACGATTCCGGGACACGGCGGTTTCTACTGAACCAAGCCAAACAAGAAGCGATGCATGCGCGCGTCTTTCGGGGAGCCATTGCCTGGCTTGCACCGAAACACCTTCGTGATACGCCGGTTCTTCCCGCCTTGGAAGGCTATCGCAAGATTCTGGACAATGCGCTGGCCCGCCGCGATCTCACGGAGACGTTCCTTGCCGAGCAAGTGGTTCTCGAAGGCTTGGGCGAAGCCATTCTGACGCGGATCGAACAAGGGTTGGTGAAGCGGGCGGCACCGTTCGGACGACTCCGTCGGATTTTGCTTCATCAGGAAGAAGCGCACCATGGGTTTGGCCGACGCCAGCTCGAACAGGCCATTGAGCGCGGTGAAACGAATGCGCAGGATCTCGGGCGACGGGCGCAGCAGTATCTTGCGTTGACCGATTCCATGGTCCTCACCCTCTGTGACCTGTTTGACAGCATCGATGAAGACGCCACGGCATGGGCGCACGATGTGCGGACATTCTTGCCGGACTGGTGTTCGGCATGATTACGGTCGTTATTCCAGCCTACAATGAGGAAAAGGCATTGCCGTCCACCTTGCACGCACTGCTCACACAGCCGGGCGAATTCGAGGTGATCCTGGTCGACGGCGGCAGCACCGATCACACATGCGACATAGCTCGTGCATCGCCCAGTATTCGACTGCTCACAGCACCGAAAGGTCGTGCCTCACAGATGAATGCCGGCGCCAAGCAGGCGATCGGCGAGTGGCTGCTCTTCCTCCATGCCGATACGCGGTTGCCGATCGGTGCCATCCGGCGGCTCAATGACATGGAGAGCGATCACGCGATTCAGGCCGGCGGCTTCATGCATCAGTTCTCCGGTGAGGACTGGAGGCTTCGTTTCATCTCGTTCTTGGATAATTTTCGCTGCACCCGCAGCCGGATTATTTATGGCGATCAAGCGTTGTTCGTTCGCCGTGCTCTGTTTGACCACTTGGGAGGCTTTCCTCATCAGCCGATCCTGGAAGATGTGGTGTTTTGTGAACGGCTGCTCAAGGTAACCACGCCGCTTTTACTTTTTCCTCCAGTCGTCACCGATGCGCGTAAGTTCATCAAGATGGGCATTTGGCGGAGTTTCCTCCGCGTATTGCTCATCATTCTTCACGTCGAATACCGCCTGCCGGTGCTTCCCCGGGGTTTTTTTCAAGATGTGCGGTAAGTGAACCTACTAGTCGACCCTAATTACTTCTTGAAATTTTCCTGGGTTCGTTTACATTACGCCCGCTGATTCGTCTAACCGCAGTGGCCAACTTGCACCCTGGCCGGTCTTAGTCAAGTCGGAGGCCATGACCTCCGACGCTGCAAGGTTCGGCGCATAGTGCTCTCACATTTTATATCTTCCCCAGGAGGTAGGCATGAGAAGACCTGTCCGCTTTAGTGTTTCTGTGTGGTTCGCTGGGATGCTCGCATTTGCCGCCGTGAGTTCAATGACCAGCACTATCCAGGCAGGCGACCCACGCATCGAATTTGAGTTGACGGATGAGCCGGGGGCTTGGTTCCACAATGCTGCGGGACCGGTCGCGGGCTTTCGGTCATTGGCTGTCGCCACACCAGGAACGGAGGTGCGATTTACGGGGAAGTCCAATACCGTGCACACCCGCACAAGCCTGATTTTTCCGACAGGCGCGATCAACATGCCGTTCGATACCCCGCCACGGAAGGGGTCAGACGAAGTGATGCTCCATACTCCCGGGCTCTACGTGTTCACCTGCAAGATTCACCCGTATATGTTTGGCGCGGTGATCGTGGATGATCCGGCCACGCCGGGATTGGACCTTGGCGAGCAAATCTCATTGGTTACCTTCCCATCAGGGGTAGGCGTACCGACGACCAGTAATCTAGCGGCCAGACTGTTGCGGACATTCTTTATTGCGACAAATCCCTCGAACTGGCTGGACTACACGACCCCCGGCCCGTGGCACATCACCTATCCAAGCGTGGACGTCAGGGCTGCCGGTGGGGTGGTGGTCAATCTCGATACGTACCTGAGCACCATGGTACCGGGTATCCAAAATGATGGGCCGAAGGCGGGGTTATTCAAGCCTAGCAAGAATGCGGTCGGGGAGATCTGGGTCGATACACAGTTCGAGAAGACCAGGGGAAAAAGTAAACCGGGCACGGCGACGGCCATCAGCGGACAAACCTGGCAGGCGACACGCAAGGTGGCGCTGCCTCAAATCAACATGAACAATCCCCACAATATGTGGACGGACCGGAATCAGAATTTGATCTACCAGACGCAGTGGTTCGACAGCAAACTGACAGTTTTCAACCGCACAACAGGGCATTTTATCAACAATATCTCCGTGGGTGAGTCGCCCTCTCACGTCATGACGCGCGTGGATACGGATCAACTGCATGTAGCCCTGAACGGTTCGACGAATAGCGACTCCGTCGTAGAGCTGGCCCCATTGGCTCGCAATGTCGAACGCCGCATCAACATTGGAGCTGGCACTCCCCATGCACACTGGATGGGGCATGATGGGAAGTTGATGCTGACGCCAAATGCCTTTACGGCGAACAGCACTCAGTACAACTTTGCAAATAACCGCATCGATGCCATTCGTCAGACCGGCAATCTGCCGATTGCGACTGGGATGACGCCGGATTCGAAGAAAGCCTATGTGGCCAGTCTGCTTGATAGCACCATTACCGTCATCGATACTGCGGCACAATTGCCGATTAGAACGATCGATTTGCTGGCCAACTACAATGCCATCACCGGTGCCATCAGCGGTCCGGTCGGTGCATTGCCGATTCAGACTCCGGTCAGCCCAAATGGAAAATCCATGGTTACGGCGAATACGCTCACCGGGACGATCACCATTGTCGATCCAGTCACGGATACGGTCGTTGCCATGTTGCCGTGCGATCCAGGCTGCCATGGGGTGCAGTACGGCGCAAAAAATGATCCGGTCAATGGTGGCTACTATGCCTATGTGTCGAGCAAGTTTTCTAATAGCCTCATCATCGTCGACCCGGATCCTGACAACGATGGCAATCCGTCCGATGCGACGATCGCTGGCCGCATTCTCCTGACGGCGACTGCCGCCACGGCAACGGATGATACGATCACCGGCCATCGAGGGATGGGCGGCCAGGGGATTCTTACCATTCCAGTCGTCTACAACGGATGGGTTCAGAATCTTCCAGACAACTGGAAGAAGCAGCTGGCTCCGTCTCATCTCAATCCGATCCCGTAATCGCTTGATCGGTCCAGCCTGAGTGTCACTCAGGCTGGACTGTGTCTCCTACTTTCGCAGGCAAAAGCTTCCTGGACACCCCGTTTACTATTTGTTGTCCTCTCCGTCTAACCAAGCAGACTAGGTTGGAAGGAGAGGTTTATGCACGCATTCAGTTCAAAAGTGAGCACGGCTGTCCTATCGGCGGCTCTGCTGTTCACGCGCATTATCACACTCGGCGCCTGGCAATGGTGCCCGGCGCGGGTCACCTGGTCGGCGGATGTCCTGGCCGAGGAGCCACGACCATCGAGAGTCTTACTCGACGGAGCAACCAAACCAGCAATCGTAATAATCACCATTCAACGAGGAATACGCCATGAGTACATCGCGACGCGTCTACAGTTTCGTGAGCGTGATTGGATTCGCAGGATTCCTCGCCGCTTGTGGCAGCGACGGAGCGCCCTCTGTATCGGCCAGTGGATCGGGAAGCGGATCAGGAAGCGGTTCCGCATCGGCGTCCGGCACGATCACCGGATTTGGGAGCGTCATCGTCAACGGCAAGAAGTTCGAGACGAGCAGCGCGTCGTTCTCCGTCGACGGCCAAGCCGGCAGCCAAAACGATCTCAAGGTCGGGATGACGGTGACGGTCAACGGCTCGTTCAACGGCACTCAGCGGTCGGCCGACACCGTTCTCCAGAAAGACGCGGTCGAGGGACTTGTGCAGTCGGTAGCCGCGGATGGTCTCAGTCTGATCGTGATGGGGCAAACGGTATTGGTCGACAACAGCACGCTGATCGACGACGACATTCCTGCGCGGAATGTTCTGAATCTTGTGGCTGGGACGGACCACGTTGAAATCAACGGCCACATCCGCCCGAACGGCGTCATACAAGCGACGTTCATCGAAAAGAAGCTGATCAATGTCACACCGGAGGTGCACGGGTTCGTCACCAATCATAACGATGCAGCCAAGACGTTTCAGATCGGCGCGCTCACGGTGAACTATGCGACGGCCCTGATCAACGACATGCCGAATCCGTCCAGCACCGGTTGGAACGATCTGTTGGTGGAAGCGAAGGGGGCCGTCTTTAACGCTCCCGCGACGACGCTGACCGCGATCAAAGTCGAGCCGGAGAACCGGGGCCTGGGGAATCAGGTCGACGAATTCGAAGTCGAGGGCTACGTGACCCAGGTGCGTGGGGCCGGTAGCTTCTTCATCGGCAATACGCAGGTGCAGACGACCGGGAACACGGAATTCCGCGGGGGCACAGGCGACGAGATCGTCGTGGGTGGGAAGCTGTCGGCGGAAGGCCGATGGGAGAACGGGGTTCTCATTGCCAAGCATGTCAAGTTTCACGAGAGTGTGCGGTTGGAAGGCGATATCGCAGCGATCGGAACGAATTCCATGACCATCAGGGGACTGTCCGGTATTACGGTTACTGTGAATCGCCAGACCGAATTCAAGGCCAGTGGTAGTGGAACCTCCGACAACCTCAGTGATTTGGCGGTCAATGACCATGTGCGTGTGCGGGGACGAGTGACCGGTCCTGATACCGTGGTTGCGACGCGCATCCAACTGCGTTCAACCGATCGAGATGTGGATCTTCAGGGGCCGGTACAATCGATCAATGGGAATGTCATCGTGATCTTGGGCGTGTCAGTCGATATAAGTACCATCAATCATTTTGAGAGCGTGAGCGGCACATCCATGAGTCGTGCAGGCTTCTTGGCTGAAGTGCGCGTCAACTCACTGGTGAAGGTCAAGGGCGTGTTGAGCGGAGCGACGGTCGTATGGGAGGAGGCAGAATTGGAAGATTAATTAGGCCCCTATCAGGTCGCAAGCTAGACTGTGGTAACTGATGCAAAAAGGAGAGTAATGATGAACCGTCTCAGCTGGAAAGAAATCATTGTCGGGACTCTCGCGGGACTCTCGATCATGGCCTCACCGACTGTCGTCCAGGCGACACGCTCCCCTGAAGAACCGAAAGTGCACGCTGACAACCGAGGGCCTGGCTCACTGAATAGTGATCATGGGTCCCTGCACAGTGGTCGGGATAACAGAGGTCCTGGAACGAGACAGGGTTGGGACCATACGGTTGTGGCTCAAGCCGATGATGTACGTCAGGAAGATCGCCGCCAAGACCGACGGGTGGACAGAAGAGAGGACCGGCGGGAAGATCGCCGGATGGATCGTCGGGAAGATCGGAGGCAAGACAGGCGAGAAGACCGTAGAGAGGATCGGCGGATGGACAGGCAAGAGAATCGTCGGGACAATCAGAGGTCGAACGCAGGCGGCGAGCTCCGTGGATTGGATCGGGCGGACCATGTGGCCGGCGAACATGGTCATGATGGGAGAGATCATGCCCGGATGATGCAGATGGACAGGCCGCACCGACCGGAACGGATGGAACGGATCGAGCGACCCGAACGCCTGGAACGTCCAGATAGACCGGAACGACCGGAGAGACCGGAGCGGTCCGGCAGGAACTAAATTCTCTCATAGTGCGATGCAACAGTGTAAACGGCGCCGGGGTGGTCTCGGCGCCGTTCTGTTTTGACATCGAGTGGTTCTCCAGATCGTCTTGATCAGATCAGACTGAGGTTGATTTCGTGCAGAAGGGGTGGTGAATGGGATGCAGAGGGTGAGTGTGATCGTGATGACAGTGGGGTTGGCCGTAGTCGTTGGATGGTGGGGAGAATATGTATTGGCAGCGGACCCTGCAGACAAAAGACCGCAGCCCTTATCCGAGCGGAATTGGCAGATAGGATTGACTCCCAGCTACAGCAGTGGAAACTTTGGCACCAATACCACGAGCGAGTTTGTGTACGTGCCCTTTTCGCTGCGGCGGTACTTTCGAGACGGCGATGTGGCGGTGGTCATTCCGTTCGTGTCCGTCACCAGTGATGGCACGGCGACGTTGGTCGGAGGGCAGCCCATTCAGACGTTGCCTGGAAGATGTCTCAAAAACAGTGGTACAGAAATCGATACCGACAAACCGGAATGTCTTGCCCTGCTCAGCGCTGGCCAAGGAGTTGCCGGACAAGCAGCACGGAAGGTGACCAATTCTGGCCTTGGCGATGTCATCCTCAGAGGGCGCTACTATCTGGTTGAAGAACGTAACTATGTGCCGCTTATTGCCATTACCGGACGGCTCAAGATTCCAACCGCGAGTGAAGGAAAGGGGTTAGGAACCGGTGCCTTTGACCATGGGTATGGGATCGAAATGTCCAAGCTCATTGGGGAAAAATGGCTGGCATTTCTGGACGGTGGGTACAACTTCATCGGGAATCTTGATGGCGTAGAGTTACAGAATCAGTATTGGTATGACGTGGGGGCCGGGTACTACTTCACGAAGACCCTCTTGGCAAGCGCCTATTTCGAAGAATATCGCGCTCTGGTACCCGGCCTCGTGAATATTCGTGATTTCTTCTTTTCGATGAATTACAAGGCTTCTGCCGCATGGAGATTCAACGGAGGTGTGGCGGTCGGTGTGTCGAATGGTGCACCGGACTATGTCGTTTCGCTCGGCTCCAGCTACCGGTTTTAGTGGTCTTCACCCTGTCCCGAGGCGGTTTACGCACCTCTAAACGATACGTCTAATGAAGCAAGTAGGCAAACGCAGGCGGTCCTGTGGCATCGGACTAGGCTAACGGGGGACAGAGCATGCCACCGGATCAACATGCAGGACTTGAGGACGCCCAACTGGTCGCCCGCAGCCTCAAGCAAGACCATGAGGCATTCGGACGACTCATCGACCGGCATGCGTCCACGATCATCAATCTTGCCTATCGGATGGTGGGAAACCAGGCGGAAGCGGAAGATCTGGCGCAAGAGGCATTTCTCACGGCCTTTAAGGCGCTTTCGACGTTCCGTGCGGACTCAAAGTTTTCAACGTGGTTGTATCGAATCGCGGCCAACAAGTGCAAAGACTGGTTGCGGGCCAGACGGCCGGGGCTGGGACAACATGATGTCGACATCGAGGAGACGCTGGATCATCATGTGTTTCAAGAACAGACGCCTGAACACCTCCTGTCGCAGCAGCAGGTTGCTCAGGAGTTGGAACAGGCGATTCAACGGTTACCCCCTCTCTATCGTGAGGCATTCGTGCTGAAACATGTCGAAGGATTGAGTTACGAGGAGATGGAGGAAATCCTGGGAGTGAACGGGGACACGTTAAAAATGCGTGTCTATAAGGGACGCCTACAACTCAGCCGTGAATTGGCGTCTCTCAACCCTTCTCGATAACAGCGCATGAATCAGTACGGTGATCATATGACTGAACAAGAGCGGTGGATTCAACGATTTGTAGATCGTGATTTGACCCCCGATGAACGGGTGGTCTTTCTGCAAGCGGTCGATGCCGATCCAGCGTTGCGTCGACGATGGCTTAATCTTGAGCTGGTGGCGGCGGAATCGGCGCAGTTGCCGAGAATCGCTCCATCGGCCAGGTTCTTTGCTGAGTTGAAGGCAAAAGTTGCACCATCTCCTCCAAGGTGGTGGGAACGCTTGTGGGCAGCCATAACCGTGCGACGGACCTTAGAGTGGAACCTCGCCGGTGCAGTCGCAGCGGCTTGCGTCGCAATTGTGGCGGTCGTGGGACTGTACACGGTGGCACCTGATCGAGTCGTTGAAGCGCCGGTCGCGATAACGCCGGCCCGGACGATCGCAACCGATACGAGGCAGGAGCCGAGGGTATTCGTCCGATTGGTTCTGCTGCAACCGGGGGCCCATTCGGTGTCTGTCGCAGGAGACTTCAATGGATGGAATCCCGCGCAAACGCCATTGCAGAAGTCCGACGGCGGAATGTGGACCGCCACCATCCCACTGAAGCCCGGTCGTTATCAATACATGTTCGTGATCGACGGCAAACAATGGATGGCCGATCCGCTGGCGTCTGAGGAAACCACCGATGGATTTGGCGCGCAGAATGCAGTGCTCGATGTGGACACTTAACTTTCACGGCAGGTCCCTTGCAACGGTTCGAATCCTTCAGTACTCTCCCGCACATGGGAATGAAACTGAATGGGTTGTTCATTCAGCGATCTTGGAGGAGTCTCATGGCGGTCCTGCTGCTGTGTGGTCCCTTGGCGTGTGTCACACCTCCGACGACGAAACCAAGCGTGCCCACGCCACTGGCTGGAGCTGTGCGATTCACGGTGTTTGTGCCCGGCGCCAAACAGGTGTTTCTCGTCGGATCCTTCAATGACTGGACCAAGGGAACGACGCCCATGAAGTGCATGGACGGTTCCTCCCTCTGGTCGGTGGATGTACCGCTGACACAAGGGGAATACACGTTCATGTATGTGATCGATGGAACTCGATGGATGACGCCTCCGCAGGCCGAGGATTTTATCATCGATGGATTCGGGCACACCAACGGAGTCGTGATTGTGCGGTGAGACGATGAAGACGCGAGGCGACATAATGATGGCAGTGATCGTAATGGTGGCGTTGACCACTGCCTCGGTCCGGGCCGAACCGCTTTCGGTTCAGGACCGGGAAACCATCACTCGGCTTGGCTCGATGCGAGGCCATCCGGCAAACGAGATCACCCCCTTGCTCGATCAAGTCAGCAAGGCCGGCGACCGGGGGCTTCCCACCGAATCGTTGCTAAACAAGGTGAAAGAAGGACTGGCGAAGGGCGTCGAACCTAAGCGTATCGATCCGGTGTTGCGTCAGATGACGTCGCGACTTGAATCCGCCCATGACGCCTTGGAGGAGGCGAAAGGCCGAGGTATAGCGGAGGGGAATCGGCAGCGTGCGTTGGAGACCTTGGCGGAAGCGTTTTCGCGTGGTGCCACGGTCGATGAGGTGCGCGAGCTCAGTCGATTGTCGCAAGAAGGCCGCCACAAAGTGACTCAGGAAGAGATCGCAGCCGGTGCAAAAGGCTTGGCCGTGATGAAAGAGGGCAGAATTCCGTCCAAAGACGGAACAGCTTTGGTCGGCGAAGGGATCAAGCAGGGATATCGATCCTCCGAGCTTCTGGATCTCGGTCGAGAAGTGAAACGGCGGGGATCGGATTTCGAAGAAGGTCGTGCCAGCCTTCAAACGCTTCGTGACAAGGTCAGTAAAGGGGAACGGAGCGACCGGCTTTTCAAGGACGAGGATCGCAGCGGATCAGGTGGTGGAGACCGCAGCGAACGAGATGCGGGTGGAGAGCGGAGAGGACGGGAAGATCGAGAGGATGCGTCACGAGATCGATCTGAACGGCAAGACCGGTCTGGTGGGCGTAATCGATCAGACCGAATCGATCGTCCTGAAAAAGGAGACCGGCCTGAGAAAGTGGATCGCTCCGAACGTCCGGAACGGCCTGACCGGTCCGGGCATGGAAGAGATTAAGCGGCACAGCCCTGTTCCTGCTTCTCTATTGGCGAGCACACCGACAGAAGCGTCAACTCCGCCATAATCGGGATGGCTCCAAGGCTGAAAAACTGCGAGCTGCGAGCGAGCTTTCATTTCACCCATGAGAAGACCCTGCTAGAATGCCCCTATGGAGGTCATTGCCACGCACAGTAATGCGGATTTTGACGGCCTGGCCTCCATGGTTGCCGCGCGCAAACTGTTTCCCGATGCTAAGTTGGTCTTGCCGGCCGGGGGCCAGGAGGCCGTCCGTAATTTTCTCGCCGTGCATGATCTCGACATCAGCAAACTGAAAGAATTCGATCTCACGCGGATCACCAGGTTGATCCTGGTCGATACCCAAGAGCCAGGCCGGATCGGAACGCTCAAGACGTGCACTGAGAATCCGGCGGTTGAAGTCGTGGTGTTCGATCACCACCCTGAACCGGACTCATCCCTCGCCGACCGTTCGAAACAGTCTGTGATTGAATCGGTCGGAGCCACGACCACGCTTCTCGTCGAGCAACTCCGGCGACGGCATATTCCCGTCACGCCGTTCGAGGCGACCGTGATGGCCCTGGGCCTCTATGAGGAAACCGGGTCGTTCGTCTTTGCCTCAACGACCAGTCGGGATTTTGAGGCAGGCGCCTTTCTCGTTGCAGCCGGCGCGGATCTCAATCTTGTGGCGGAGATCCTGCACCATCCTCTGGATCCTGATGCCGTCGCGCTCCTGAACGACTTTTTGGAACATGGCGACGTGCATTACCTGGAGGGCCGCAAGGTGCTCGTGGCCACGAGCACGGTGGACCGCTGCCGCGGAGAAGCAGCCGGCGTCGTGCATAGGCTCGCTGAATTGCAGGGCGTCGATGCCGTCATTGTAGCCGTGCTGATGGAGGATCGGGTGCAGGTGATCGGCCGGAGCCGACGTCCCGAGATCGACGTCGGCTGGATCGCGCGGGAATTCGGGGGAGGGGGGCACGCCGTGGCGGCAGCCGCCACAGTGAAAGGGCAGACGCTCTCGGAAGTCAAAGAGAAAGTCGTCCGGTTGCTGACCACACGATATCGTCCGACTCTGTTGGCCCAGGACGTCATGACCCGTCCCGTCAAATCAATCGAGACCGATACCAGCGTGGCCGAAGCAGGACAGCGGATGACCGCCTATGGGCTGAATGTCTTTCCAATCTTGGATGAAAAAGGCCGGTACATGGGGATCGTCAGCCGGGAGTCGATTCAGAAAGCCTTGTTTCATCGGCTCGGCAAGATGGCCGTGCGTGACATCATGCAGACCGATGCCTATGTCGCGCAGCCGGACACGCCGTTTCATGAGATCGAAACGGCCATGATGGAGCGCAACCAGCGGTTTGTCCCGATCATCACAGACTCGAAAATCGTGGGCGTCATTACGAGGACGGATCTCCTGCGTACTTTGCACGACGATATGCTGAAGGTCGCTCGGATGCGAACGATGCGTACGAACGACGCCGATACTCAGGTCGAAGGGCCGCGCCGCAACATCAAGGGGCTGTTGCGGAGCCGCTTGCCGCATCGTCTGGTGACCTTGCTGGAAGATGCGGGGCAGTTGGCCGACCGCTGCGAAGTCTCGCTGTTCGTCGTCGGCGGCTGCGTGCGGGACCTGTTGCTGGGCATCCAAAATCTGGATTTGGATCTCGTGGTCGAAGGCGACGGCATCGCCTTCGCGCGCAAGCTCGGAGACATGCTGCACGCAAAAGTCAAGGTGCATGAACGATTCGGTACGGCAATCCTGGTATTGCCGGACGGTTTCAAGCTCGATGTGGCCACCGCGCGGACGGAGTATTACGAATATCCCACCGCCTTACCGACGGTCGAACAGGGTTCCATCAAGAAGGACTTGTATCGGCGTGACTTTACGATCAATGCCTTGGCCGTTCGGCTGAACGGGAAGGGCTTTGGCAATGTGTTGGACTTCTACGGCGGACAACGTGACCTGAATGACAAGATGATCCGCGTTTTGCACGGGCTCAGTTTCGTTGAAGATCCGACCCGCGTGTTTCGGGCGATCCGATTTGAATCCCGGTTCGGGTTTCATCTGGGCAAGGACACGGCGGCGTTGATCGCCGGTGCCGTTAAGATGAACCTGTTTCAACGCTTATCCGGCCACCGTCTGCTGGAAGAACTGAAACTGCTATTGGGCGAGCGGGAACCGAAACAGGCGATCAAACGATTGGCGGATCTACATCTTTTAAAGTTCATCCATCCGAGGCTGAGTTGGTCCGACCGGCTGGATCGGTTGTTGGCTGCGCTCGAAGAAGCCGTGAACTGGTATCGGTTGCTGTACCTTGACCGTAAGATGGACGTCTGGCTGGTCTACATGATGGGACTCCTCGAAGTCTTGCCGGAGCGTGCGGTGAAGGATGTGCTGAAGCGGTTTCCCCTTTCCGAACAGGAAGCAGCCAGGCTCAAAATGGCCCGTGTCGGCTGCCATAACGTGATTCGTCGACTCGCATCGAAGCGACCGGTCAAGCCGGCCGATGTATACCATCTCTTATCAGGTCTATCCGATGAAACGCTTCTGCTTCTCATGGCAAAGAGCAAAGGAGAAACAGTGAAGCGGCAAGTCTCGGCCTTCCTCACGACCTATCAGCATGTGAAGCCGATTCTAACCGGTGCTGATCTGAAAGCAATGGGGCTCAAGCCGGGACCGAAGTTCAAGCAGATTCTTGAGCAACTGCTCGATGCGCGATTGAATGGGGCGGTCAAGACGGAATCTGAAGAGCGGGACAGGGTCCTGAAACTTGCCGGGTTGCAAACGGATGGTAGCTCATCGGAATGATCACCACCGACACTTCGTTGAGCAGCAACAGAGTGGCCACCGCGCGATTCTGTTCGCACGGTTGAATCAACGCGAATAGCGGCACCGGTTGCGGCACGCCGCCTGGCGGTAGGGCGAGCATGGCCGGACAGTCGATCAACAACGAGAGCGTGGTCTGGCTGGTGATGCGCAGTCGAAAGGCCATCAACACATCATAAGTTTGTGTGATTCTCAACCCAAGTCTTTCTCCGGCAAGCAGAATGTTTTTCTCCCCCGACTGCCTGCAGACGAACCTATGGCCGGCTTGACGCTGTCGGACAGCCGCTAGTACTTTGTCAGACAGGAGATCAACCATGGCGCGCATCCAACTCAGGGAATGCGTGAAGCTCGCGGACAGAGAGGGGTATCCCGTTTTCACGTTAGAGGATTGGATCACAGAGGAATATCGACCTGGCAGATATTGTGATGATTGGAACGACAAGAATGCGTGGTTTCGAACGAAGGCAAGACTGGTGTTACACCATCATGCAGAGACAAACAGCCTCGATCCAGTCTTCGTTGTCGACAAGATTCGATAAAATCTGATGAGGTAGAAGCGAAAAATCGCTCAGTTCATCGGAATGATTGAGGCCGAGACTTCGTTGGGCAGTAGCAAGGTCGCCACCGCGCGGTTCTGTTCGTCCGGCTGAATCAACGCGAACAACGGCACCGGTTGCGGCACGCCACCGGGGGGCAGAGCCAACATGGCCGGAAAGTCGATCAGCGGCGAAAGCGTGGCCTGGCTGGCGATGCGCAACCGAAAGGCCATCAACACATCCCGCAACCGCTCAGCCTTCTCTTCTTCCGACATCGACTCAGCGGGTGCGATTCCGACTTCCCAGAGGGGCTTTGTCACCGTGACGGGAAAGGTCAGGCCGAGTTTTTGCGCATCCGTCGACACATCGATCAGGAATCCGGCTTGAATCGCCTGTTGGCGATTCGTGATCAACTGGTTGGCCGGGGCGTCGGCCCGGACCTCCGGCGTCTTGTCCGAATACGTTGGATTTTCGAGTTTCGGTTCTTCCGTGACCGGTAACGTCGTGGCCGTTTCGATCGGCGTGGCATTGTCAGACGTGTTCTGAGTTGTTATCACAACCGGTTCATCCACCTGAAGGGGAAGTACCTGGACGAGACCGTCATAGACTCTTTTGGCTGATTCGGACCATGCGGGGTTAAACGGTCGACCGGAAAAAGCAGCGTCGGCGGCTTTTCGCTCATCGTGTGTCAGAATTCGTGGAGTCCGTGTCGTATCCATGATCATCAGATAAGCCCGGCCTCCCACAAGTCAAGAGCTAGTCAGGCAGACGTTGCCCCTTCGTCTCCGGAGCAAATAAAAGCACAATGAGTCCGAGGAGATAGATGAGGGCGACGGTGCTGGCGGCACGCCCAAACGTGCCCAATGTCGCCACCAGCCAGCCGGTCAGAAAAGGGGAAGCCGATGCCAGGACGCGTCCCGCGTTGAAACAAAAGCCGGCGCCTGTCGCCCGTAAGCTCGTGGGATACAGTTCGGGCAGATAGATCGGAAACCCGCTGAAGATGCCGTTGTTAAAGAATCCTAAGATCGGCAAGAGCATCAAGACGCCGGCGTAGCTCGAAGGGATCAGATACGTGACCGGCAACATGATGAAACTGCCCAGACACATGAAGGCGAAGACCGGCCTCCGTCCGAAACGATCGGCCAGGGGACCGAAGCCAAGGTAGCCGAAGATCGCCCCGGCGTTCAGCGCCATGATGGCGTAGCTCACGTACTTGGAGAGGGAGGCGGGCTCTTGCCCTTTCAAGTCCGGCAACTCACGGATGAGCGTCGGAGCCCAATTCGTCGAACCCCAGAGGCCGAACACGGCAACAAACGCCAGCGCGGAGCCGACCACCGTGGCTCGTCGTAAATCGCCCTTGAAGATCGCCGTGAGGGGAGCGGCTTGCTGCTCATGCGCATGGGTCCAGCGGTCCGGTTCTTTGACCCACCAGCGGACAAGCAGGGCGACGAAGGCGGGAAGGATCCCGATTACAAATAAGCCTCGCCAGCCATAAGTATCTCTCAACGTGAGATTCATCGTGGCGGCCAGAAAAAATCCCACGGCCCATGCCGACTGGAGCATGCCCGCGGCTTTTGCACGCTTGTCTTCGGGCCACGTTTCTGCCACGATTGCCGCGCCTGCCGCCCATTCACCGCCGATACCGAGCGCAGTCAGGAATCTGGATAGGGCCAGGTGCCACCAGGTCTCTGCTAGGGCCGCGGCGCCGGTGAAGACCGCGTAAATGATGATGGTGGCAATGAGGACCTTCGTCCTGCCGAATCGATCGGCCAGGATCCCGAACGTAATGCCGCCGATCGCCCAGCCGATCAGAAAGATGGAAAAGATGATGCCGCCGTACCAGCCGATCTGCTCGGTGGTCGGCGGGCCGCTCACGGTATGCAACAAATCGTGCAAGGCCGGATGCAAGACGATGGCATAAATCGTCGCGTCCATAGCATCGAACACCCAGCCCAGCCAGGCCACGAAAAGCACCAACCATTGATATTTTGTAACGCCGCTCCACCACGACTGTGCCGTCACCGACAAACCTCGCTACCGGGATCCCGCTGTAATTCAGTGCGTTGTATTGAGCAATGAGGACTGAGAACCGAGTGAGTCGCTGATGTCGAATGACCAATAACCAATGGCGACATAAGGCGCAAGGCTAAGGTGGGGTCTCCTCCACTGTCAAGGTGAAGCGGCCAACGCTGCATGCTATAGTCCAATTTCATGGCGCGGATAGATTACTACAGAATTTTAGGCGTCTCTCGAGAAGCATCCGATGAGGACATCAAGAAAGCCTATCGGAAGCTGGTATTCGAGCACCATCCCGACCGGAACCCTCATAAGACGGAGGCCGAAGAGCGAATTCGAGCGATCAACGTCGCCTATGAGATCGTCGGTGATCCTGAAAAACGACGAAGCTACGATCGGTTGTCCTGGGGAGATGAGCCGCGAGCCGCGGCGATCGATCCTGGGATCATTCTCAACGACCTCGAACAGAAGCTGTTCGATGAAGGCCGGAAAGAATTGTTCGCGATCTTAATAAAAGATGTAACACGAGTGAAGGCGGAGCTTGCCATTGTCCGAGAGCGGATTGTAGCTGAGCAGGGGTACGATTCGTTCCTGGAATCAGTCGTGGCGGTGCGGGCGTCTGAAATCATGGGCGAGTTCGTGACGGACGACATGGAGCAGCGGAAACGGCGACTTCTTGAGGTCGCCACGGAAATGCTGGTGTCTCAGGGACTCGCCAAGCGAAGCGATGAAGGAGGAATCCGCTCACTTCGTTCTCGCTTGGAAGAGCAGTTTCACAAAGGTAGGATCCACGGCCTAGCTTCGGCGCTGGAGTTATTCTATGAACGCAAATGATGGGCGGAGTGATGCTAGCTTGCGAGCGGTCCCGACACGAACTTGCCGGCCTTCATCACGCCCATGATCTTGTCTCGGTCTCGCAGCACATCGATCCGTTTGAGCGGGTTTCCTTTCACAATCACCAGATCGGCTTCCATCCCTTTGGCCAATGTGCCGACTAAATCCTGAATCCCGATGAGCCGAGCCGCCGTGGCGGTCGAGGCGACAATGGCTTCCATCGGCGTCATGCCCAACGCGACCATCCGCTCAAGCTCTTGCGCATTGTCCCCATGGTAATTGAACGGAGTTCCGGCATCGGTTCCCATGGCGATGGCGATGCCGCTCCGATGGGCGGCTTTGAAGCTGGCCTGATGACGCTTGGTCATGGATTTGGCTTTTGCCAAGGCGCTTTCCGGGATGCCGCAGCCGGGTCGGCAAGCCGCGGTCGTTGCGAGAGCGGAAAGAGTCGGCACCATATAGACGCCGTGGCGCTTCATGAGCGCTCCAGACTCATCATCCAACAAGGTCGCATGTTCGATCGATCGCACGCCGGCGTTGATCGCGTTCTTCATGCCGGCAGCGCCATGGGCATGGGCGGCGACTCGTTTCCCGGCTTGTTGTGCCGCATCGACCGCGGCCGCCAACTCCTCCATCGTCATTTGGGCCTCATCCGGCGAGGTGCCGGGCGTCAGCACTCCGCCTGAGGCTATGACCTTGATGACTCCGGCTCCGGCGGAGACTTGCTCCGCCACAACCCGCCTGACCTGATCAACGCCTTCCACTTCCTTGCCGATAAATCTCGCATGCCCGCCGACCATGCAGATGGCGAGACCAGCGCCGATAATGCGTGGCCCTGGCATCAAACCCGATTCGACGGCCTGTTTCAGCGTGAAGATCGAATGATCCCGCGAACCCACGTCGCGCACCGTGGTAAATCCGGCGTCAATCGTAGCCTTCGCATGGGTGGCCGACTTCAGCAACGTATAGGACGGCTGTTCTGATTCCAGCGTGCTGACGACATCCGCCTCTCCGCCCAAGCACAGATGGACGTGACAGTCGATGAGTCCCGGGATCATCGAAAGGCCACGGCCGTCGATACGGGCTGCCCCTTTGGGAATTCGAACCTCATCGCTCGGGCCGACCGCCACGATCTTTGAGCCGCGCACGAGGAGCGTCGCACGGTCCTGAACCGCTCCGGTCCCATCGATGAGCCGCACGTGATGAACCGCAATCGTCACAACCTACCGCCCCACGCTATAGATATGCGCCGCCGCTTGCAGCGCGGCCCCGGGAGTGGACACCCATCCGCTGCGAATGCCGATTTCCTCCATCGCGTTCAGCAGAGTCAGCACGTTCGCCTCGGTCGATGATTCTCCCATCAGCCCGATTCTCCAGACCTTTCCCTTGAGCAGGCTAAGGCCTCCGCCGATTTCGATACCGAACCTCTGCAGCAATTGAGAACGCACGGCTGCCTCATCGATGTGTATTGGTATGGTGACGCAGATCAGCGTCGGAAGCCGTCGATCAGGGGGAGGCAACGGGTCCAGACCAAGCGCCATCAGTCCTGCGAGCAGCGCGCGGCTATTCAGTTGATGGCGGGAAAATCGTGCCGGAAGCCCCTCTTCCTCGATGAGACGTAGCGCTTCCCGAAGGGCATAGACCATCGAAATCGGCGCCGTATGGTGGTAGGCACGGTTGTGCTCCGCCCAATAATCCGCGATGAGGGAAAGGTCAAGATACCAGCTTTGGCAGGGAGTGCGGCGGTTTTTGATGACGGACAGCGCGCGCGCGCTTACAGTCAAGGGAGCCAAGCCGGGCGGACAACTGAGGCATTTTTGCGTGGCGCTGTAGCACACATCGATACCCCATTGATCGACTTCAACTGGGATTCCACCGAGCGAGGTGACCGCATCGACGATCAACAGGGCGTTGTACTGACGGCACAGGAGGCCGATCGGTTCGAGGGGTTGCCACGCCCCGGTCGATGTTTCAGCATGCACCAGCACCACAGCCTTCACGGGACTCGATTGCCGAAGTGCCGAGGCAATCATATCCGGTTCGATCACTTGCCCCCATGGTACTTCCAGCCGAATGGCCTTGCCTCCGCAGCGCTCCACCACTGTGGCGACTCGAGTGCCGAAGACACCATTGACACCCACCACAACGGCATCCCCTGGTTCAACAACGTTGACGACTGCCGCTTCCAACCCGGCTGATCCGGTCCCGGAGACGGCGATCGTCAATTGATTGGTTGTTGAGAAGACGCGGCGCAAAAGGGTTTGAATATCGGTCATCACTCCCAAGAATATCGGATCCAGATGCCCGACAAGCGGAGTCGCCAGGGCTTGCAGGACCCGGGGATGCACGAGGCTAGGACCTGGCCCCAAGAGCAATCGTCGTGGGGCGACAAAATTCTCCATCACTACAGGGCTCCTGAAATGTCGCGCGGTTAGTATAGCCAAGTCCGATGGGTAAGGCTATGTGAGAAACTCCGGGTAGGCGTGCTTCCTAGCCACTTTGAGGGGATTTGGTGAGGTGGTGCCCCATGGTATAGTCAGCCCCTCATGAGTGAACAGACCCTTGTGATCGAACAAGTACCGGACCTCCCACGGTGCGACCAGCCTGCAGTCCCCAAATCGATAGCGCCCTATAGCTCTCGATGGTCTCTCATTGTCAGCGGGGTATGCGCCGGCGTTCTGATCGCCGCGCTCGGGGCGGTGCTGTGGTTTTCGGCGACGCTCCCCAAGCTCCAGCGATTTGAGGACCCGGATCACGCGCTTGAACTGATGGTCGGCCGCACGTTGGATGTGCAAGACAGTCTTCGCCATGTGCCGGAATGGCAACGATGGTTGACTGATTGGACGTTGGGCAGCGATGCGGAAACCAGGCGGGAAGCCATCCAGTGGTACCGGGAACTGATAGAAACAACCGATGATCCCCACTCCAAGCTTCGGCTGGCCATTCTCCTCGGGGAGTCCGGACAGGAAGCAGCGGCACTCGTCGAAGCCAAGGGGTGGCAAAACGGTGGTACGTCCGCGTTGCTCTTTGGGCAACTGATCGAAGCGGCTTATGGCCCTCAGCCGCTGGATCGGCCGGGAGAAGCGGAACTGCAGGCCATACTGGCGGAGGCGCTGCCTAGGGGATGGTTCTATAGTCATCTTGCCGGACGGTTGGCACAGCGTGCGGGCCATCAGGATCTCTTGGCGACGATCGAAGATCAACGTCTACACAGCGCTGATCGGACTCAGCAATGGATTCGCCCATTGATCGCCTTCGAGATGGTGAGTTTGGTGATTGGTTCGGTGATGTTGTGGGGCATGTTGAGGCTGCAGGGTCAGCGGATCGACATCTTCCGTCTCCACATACCCGGTGTTCCCCCTCCATGGTCCGGAGAAACAGCCGCCGCGATTCTCCTCCGGGGCGGTGCCTTGGGAGTGGTCATGACCGTAGGGATTTTGTCGACTCCATCCTTTGGGCAAGGGGCGTTGCGCGCAGTGACCATTCCCTTGGCCTATGTCCCGCTGTTGATCCTCGCCTATGTCCAACTGCTTAAGCCGGCCGGTCTGACGTTCCAGAACGGCTTCGGTCTCAAGATCAAACGAGAGCATGTGGGACGCCTGACCGGCACGATCCTCGCGGTTGTCGCAGCCGGTCTGTGGGGTGAATGGGTGATAGGGCGGGCCGCCGAGTACCTGAATCTTACCAATCATTGGACGGAATGGTTTGATCAAGATCTCGTGTGGGGAGGTCCGTCGGCGACAGCCGTGAGTATGCTGGAATATGTCGTCTTTGCCCCCTTTTTCGAGGAACTGGCGTTTCGTGGGTTGCTCTTCGCGATGCTTCGCCGCCGCTTCGCGTTCCTGCCTGCCGCGGCGATCAGCACCAGTCTGTTTGCTCTTGCGCACGGCTATAGCTTGATTGGTTTTCTGAGCGTCTTTTGGAGCGGATTCCTCTGGGCGTGGATCTACGAACGGACGGGGAGTTTGATTCCCGGTATGGCCGCCCACGCCGTGAACAACTTGCTCGTGAGCCTCACGGTGATGGCGCTGCTTCGTTGACCGTGTTCCGCTGTATCAGCTCAAGCCCCTCGAAGAGATCCTCGTAACGCAGGCTTGTCCCATCCGATTTCAGCAACTCGCACAACCGCTCGTTCCTGATCCGCTTTCCGACAGTGGCGGGCTCCTGAGAGTCGAAGGATCGAATGCCCCATCGTTGCTCAACCACCGCACAGATCTCCCTCCAAGTTTTTGGGCTTCCATCGCTGATGTTGTAGACCGTTCCGGGGCCGGCATGTGCCAGCGCCGCAAGGCAGGATGAAGCCAGATCGTCAACATGAATGAAGTTGACATACTTGGGTGAACGGTTCACGCGGCCTGCTTTGATCCACTCGGCAGGATCGCGACCTGGTCCGTAGATTCCCGCCACTCGCAAGACAATGGCTCCATACGTGCTTCGCAAGAGTTCTTCGCCTTGTACCCGTGGTTTTGTCAGATCAATCGCCGCGGTTTCATCGACCCATGGTGGAGGGTATTCGGCAGCGATGCCGATGTCATAGGCTGAGGTACTGCCGAGCACTACCAGCCGGCGGGTTCGTAACGATGCGACATCGGCGAATTGCCGCACCAACTCGATCGGGACGGCGGGAAAACACCATAGGATGTCGGTTGACGGCGGAATCGCCTGCCATGTCTCAAACCGTGCCAGGTCGAATCGTACCCGTTGGTCCATACGCAGATGTGTGAGATGTCGGTCGGGATCTCGACTGCTGGCGAAGACATGAGGGTAGCGGTGCCGCGCGAGAGGCAGGAGAAACTTGGCGGTGTAGCCCGATCCGAGAATGGTGAGTGAATGATGCAAGGCAATCAACTTCCGTGTGGGTCGGCACGCAGTGTGCCAGTGAGAAGCGACAGAGTCCAACAAAAAAATTCATTTTCATTGGTGTACGTATTTTCTCGTGCTATAGGAGGAACAGATCACTCACATCGGAGACGAACAAAAGGACGTCCTATGAACACACGATCGTTGTCATGGCTCGCGTTGCCATTGGTGCTGTTGTCGGCCGGTTGTCCTGAAGGCGGCGGAGGAGAGGGAGGCTTTCAAGGAACATCGGCTGTCCTGTATACGGCCAACGACGGTTCCAATACCATCTCGGGATTCACAATCGGAGCCGGAGGGGCGTTAAGTGCGACCAATCCCGCGACGTTTGGAACGAATAACCCGGAGTGGCTGACGGTTTCGTCAAATGGCCAGCTCCTCTACGCATCGAACCAAGGTAATCACACGATATCGGGTTTCACCGTCAACGGAACAACCGGAGTGTTGACATCCATCGGAACGCCAACGGCTGTCCCGGGGACCAATCCGTCTCCGCGCGGGATCACCGTCACACCGAATCGGCAGTTCCTCTATGTGGCGAACAGTGCCACAAATACCGTCGCGGGATTCTCAATCGGGGCGGGAGGTGTTTTGACCGCGACTGCTCAAGGCACTATCGGGACAGGTGGGACCTTGGCGAGAGGGATTGTGGTTGCACCGAACGGGCAATTCCTCTATGTGGCGAATTCCGGAAGTAACACGATTTCCGCCTTTACAATCGGTGCGGGCGGGGCTCTCACCTCATTAGGCACAGTTTCGACTGGTGCTGGATCCGCTCCCGAGGGATTGGCGATATCTCCCGATGGCGCGTTTCTGTTTGTGGCGTATCAGGGAACGGACCGCGTCGCGGCTTTTGCCATTGGAGGCGGGGGAGCTTTAACCCCAGCTGTTCCGCAAGCGAGTTTTCCGACAGGGACTGGTGGCGAAGGTCCGCAGAGGGTGGCCATCTCACCGAATGGATCTTTTTTGTATGCCACGAATACCGCCACGAACGAGGTCGCCGCATTCACTGTCGGCAGCGGCGGTCAGCTCACGCTGCTGAACCCTAATACAAGTACCGGGGCAGGCACGACCCCGATCGGCATTACCATAGATCCTACAGGCCAGTTTTTGTATGTGGCGAATAGCGGCATGAATGAAGTCCGAGGCTATAGGATCGGAGCGGGGGGTGCGTTGACGCCAACAATCCCAGCTACCTTCTCAGTGCTTCCACAGGTTCCCATAGGAATCGCCACGCCGGGTCGGCCCTAAACCTTTTCTGAAGATAGATCGGTGTTCGTGGGTCAAGCAATGGTCAAGCAATGCATCAGGAAGCCCAAAACGGTCTCATTAAGCTACGTCTTTGCGTTTGAGCAAATCCGCCAGCTGGGCGAAAGGAGTGAAAGTTGAGGGCCGTTCTTGTTCCAGCCTCCGTGGCGCCTCATCGGACTGGTCCACTAGCAGATGCCGCTGATGCTCGTTGTCGTGGCAGTAGAGACAGAGCAATTCCCAGTTGCTGCCATCGAGCGGATTGTTATCATGGTTGTGGTCCTTATGATGGACCGTGAGCTGATTCAGTTTCTTGCCGTCAAACTCGCGTCCGCAGTGCGCGCAGATCCATGGAAAGAGTTTGAGGGCAAGGGCTCGATAGGACTGCTTGTCAGGATGGGCGGTCTTCCGTGCCATGAGAGCCTCCACGAGGTCGGCGACTCAGCACGTGCTTATTGTACACCAGGTTTTGGACTAAAGCATGCCACACACGGGAATATGGACCGAGAACGCAATCAGGTGTAACGCCCTTTGATCCTTCGTCGCGCTCAATTACTGTACGGTTCTTCCGTTAAGCTCGCCGGGAGCACTACCAAACCTCGTCATGCGCATCGTGGACCCCACTCTGCCGTAGGTCATACGGCATATCGGTAACCATCATTTTCCGCGGGCCTCCATGAATGCCTGTCTCCTTGTAGTGAGGGACAATAAGGCCGCATGCTGTTCCTCAACCAGGGAGTCCCGGACACCGTGCTTTTCCCTTTCGCAATCGTACACACGGCGAAGGGCGACTTTTTATACAATCCAAAACGATTTCCTGCCGTACGAACACCCATTGATTTGGATCTCCACCTCGTGGCGCCCGCGAAAGAGTTTTCGCGTCGTCATATGCTCGCGCAGCAGGTGACGTTTTGTGAGAGTCATGCGCTCGGCCTTGGGCAGCAGGAACTTCTTGAGCTTGAAGACCTTCCGGCCGTTGAGCCGCCCCACGTGGTTCTGAAAATACAAGACGTAGTCGGCGATAAGGTGTGCCGCCTCCCCAGCGCAAAGGGTAAATGAAAACTCGAGGGCGGTATTCATGTGGACGGTTTCGGGTACGATGAAGTCCGAGACGCGCACATCGGGCTTAGGTGAGACACCCAAGAGCCGCATGGCTCGAGGGTGGCCGCCCTTGATGAGCGTGCGTAGGGCATGGCTGATGATAAAGTCCATTTCCTCCGGCGTTTGTCGCCTGGATCGTTTCCAACGTTCAAGAGTCTGGAGCGCAAGGTCAGGAGCAAGTTTAGAAATATCGTTGATGTGATTGGCCACCGAGCGAGTGACGAAACGTGTCCGGTCGGAGAAGAGGGTGTCAAGGAGGGGGATCGGAGCGGTGATGGGGATGGCGATGGACTTTGACCATGGCAGTTTCGGGCGCGTACCTTCGCTGCAGAGCCTGCGGACATGATAGTGCCGGTCTCTGCTCCATTTGGACAGCACACGCAATGTTTCGTCGGGAAACGCGTTGATGAAGCAGCGTATGGCGTCCTCGACGGAAAAGCGCATGGTGAGTTCGCGGAGCGCGTGGAGTGACACGCGCAAGTCTCTCTTGCTGCAGCCGTTTCTGGCCACATATTCCGCGTATGACGCGTAGATAAAATCGCCGAAATCGTTGTCGGAGAGAGTGGGATCATTGGGTGCCGGGAGCGAACGAAGAAGAATATGAACCGCCTGACGATAGTTACTCGGAAGGTGGAGCCTTAGACATTCTGCAATCCACGCAATGCGAGCTTTGAGTTCAAGCTCGGGAAACTTCTTGATTGCATCGCGAACGAATGTCTCGGCATGAAAAGACCGATGCGCGCCATGTAATTCAGCCGCGATCTGTTCAACTTTGGTTTTATTGAAGAGCAAGTCTTTGAGCAAGACCGCTTGAGCCATGTGATTACCTGCTGATGAGAAACGGCACGATGACGCCTGTGCACATGGGTTCGCTCCTACACAAGATCGTCATGCTTCATGTAACGAAAGCGCAAAGTCATTCGGGCTTCGCTGGAGCTGAACCTTCCCACAAAAATAACGCGGCTGCCACAACCACGTAGGCGAATGCGATGTACCATAGGAAATTGAATTCGATCGAGGCGGCCAAAAAGACCGCCTCCGAAATCACGGCACCGAATATCAACATCAGTAATCCAACCCAATTGAACCAACGCATATTCATGCATGGCCTCCTTGTGGTCGCCTCTCCTAGGTGCGAACCCGGGAATTGTAGGCCGCTGCCACGGACAATGGCTAGACCGGAATGGATGCCTAAGTACAACTATCTCATTGGGGAGCGCGTCGCCGCGCCCAACAAGATACGAGCGGAAGTGAGGCCTTTTGAGGGCTAACGAATTGCACGCGTATGCCGGGAAGGAATAGGGAGAGGCTCAACCGGGAAGTGTGGTTGCTCCACAGGCCACGTCTCGGAGCGCCTGATTGATGCTACCTGGTTCCACCGGTCGCCCATCGCCTTGTTCGACCAATACCGCATTGCGAGCTCCGGTGCCCATATGCTGGGAATACTCCGAAGAGGCTAAGAGCCGAACACGGTTGTGTGCGCAGTCGAACTCCTTGTGCGTTTTTGCCGAGAAAAATCGGTGCGGGCTCATCATAAACATCCCAAACGGCGCATTCCCTTGCATCACTTTATAGTCTGTCAACTGCCACAGCGTCACGCGATCGCCGTCTCGGCGAATTGTCTTGGGATCGTAGTACACCATTTCCCTGGATGGGGATTGGTAGGCACTATCGACCGCTACCCACGTTCCTCCGGGGGGCATCTCGCCATATCCCTGAGGGTGACGGATTTGATAACCGGAGTCTCCACAGGACGTGAGAATGAGAAGGAGGACAGAGAAAAAAAGGCCGATGCCGATTGCCCGGCGCATAGCGCATTCCTAGTCGCACTCTTTAAACTGTGACTGCTGACAACGCCGCACCAACTCTTGCGCCTGCTCGATCTGCGAGGGGGCCATTTGTGAGGTCAGATGGTCCGCACGCTTCATGGCGGTCTTCCTGTCGTCGCCATTCAGCATGGCGGCAGCGATGGTATACCACATCAGCGCGCGAATGAGATCTTTCCGGGTGCCTCGTCCCCTTTCATAGATCAGACCCAGATTATTCTGCGGGCCGGCATAACCCTGTGCCGCCGCCTTGCGAAACCACGTCAGTGCGGTGGAGTGGTCCTGACGGACGCCTCGTCCCTTTTCATACATCAAGCCCAGATAGAACTGGGCCGATGCCACGCCTTGCTCCGCCAGGGGGCTGAAGAGACGGGCTGCTTGTGTATAGTCGCCACGCTCATACGCGAATTCCGCCTCCTCAAGGGGCTGTGCGGCAACCACGGACTCTGGTTCCGCAGCCGACGCGCAGGCCATAACCAAAACTAGTGCAAAGACACAACGCGACATCGACATCATCCTTTCACCACGACCAATCGCAACAAGAGAGCATTGGATCAGCGCTCGGCAGAAACACAGAGAATAATTCATTCTACTTTGTCGGATCCGGCGGGGTCTATGGATTTGAAGTGAAGAGGCATGGGGAGAGGCAAGAGCGGCGAGGCGGGATAGAACTTCTCGCGAACACCATAACCAAGGCCTTACGGCAAGGAGAGCGCGGTCTCAACAAGACCGAGTCGATAATCATGACTACAGCGGTACCATCCCACACCAAGAGTGCTCTTCCGTTGAATCGACCGCACGCCCCGTCGTGGATGAACCACAGAAGGGAGTCAAGAGCCTTTCGGGCGTCCCCGAGGGCGCAACGTCGATTCCATCCCGAACCGCTTGGCCATGCGTGTCACCCACGCGTCATCGCCGAACGGGCGGCCTCGTTGCACGCTGAGTCGGAGCGCCTCGATCTCAGAGGAACTGTGCGAACGATTCACGTATGTAAGCCAGTTGCGCGGTCGATCGACCGGCCAATCGCTAAGCCAAGTGGTCAGTTTCGTGCCGCCCTGTGTTCGTCGCCACAAGCTGCACCATCGCCAGTTTTCCGCCTGTCTGACCAGCTTTGCTCGCAAGGCATTGCGTTCCACATACCGTGCAACCGTCAGGAAATGCTCATCCGTCTGAACGGGAAAGGATCTGAAGCGGCCCTGATAGACCGGGCCCGTCCCAGCTGTCCCATGGTGGGCATGCCAACGTTGCGTATGGGTGACAGTGATCCACCGGAGGATCTCGGAGAGTTCTCCGTCCCGGCGTGGCCAGAGCAGCAAATGCCAGTGAGTGGGCATGAGGCAATAGGCAACGATGCGGATGCGAGCATTGGCGTGGGCCTCGGTCAGGATCTTTTCAAAACCGGCGTAGTCAGTGGGTGTCTCAAACAAGGGGAGCCGGCCCACCCGACGGTTCAGAATATGGTAGGCAAGGTGGCCAGCGGCAAGACGTGGACGACGGGGCATAGGAAGTCTTGTAGCGGGCGTGCGCTGGTTGTGTCAAGAAAAGACTCCCGACCCCTTTGGGGGAGACACATTCTTAGCGTGCGGCCACGGTCTGGGATTCTCTGGCCGCCAGGCTCTTTCTGCGGTTGTTGGAAATCGTGCGGTCGATAATGGCCCCGCAATTGAGGCATTTCCAGGCATAAAAGACGAGAAAGAAATCCGAGAACCGCTCCAACAGCATCATTCCCTTACACTTCGGACATTCCATCGATTCCTCCTAGGGTGATGGTGTTCACAGCTGGGAACGAGCATAAGCAAGAGCTGCACCAATTTATCGCTGCTCAGTATTTCAATGACTTAGGAATTACGTAGTTACACGTGGTAGACCATCATCAAAAAATTGACAAAGCGGACGGGTTCGCACCGTCAATAGTTTGTCAACCCTAAAGGGAGTCAGGAGCATTTATTTGAGGATTATGGTACGAGGATAGAAGAGGGACTATCGCGGCTCGTGTCGCATGAACGCGAGTAAAGCGTTTGGAGTAGACTTTCACCTCCTTTTTTAGCCCTGTGTCGTTGTCTCCTGGCCCTTATCGACTTGACCAGGATTGGATCGGCACGGTGGAAATGGCATTGTGTGGCGAGCCTTCGATCAATCGATCGCTATAGGCGAGATAAATGTAGGTCTGGCGTTTCTGGTCGAAAAATCGGACTACTTGAAGCTTCTTGAAAATCAGGGATCGGCTTTCACTGAACACCTTTTCCCCGTCTTTTGGCTCACCCACAATGCGAATTGGACCAACTTGACGGCAGGCCAGTGAGGCATCGGAGGTTTCCTCGGCCAAGCCGACCATCCCTTTCAGGCCCCCTTTTTTGGATCGACTCAGATAACAGGTGATGCCTTCGATCTTTGGGTCGTCGAACGCTTCAACGACGATTTTGTGATCGGGCCCCAATAATTTGAATTCCGTGTCGACACTCCCGATTTCCTCGGCATGACTTGCCGAAATGATCGCGGCGCAACAGAGCAGCGAGGCGACAAAGATCGTTGTCTTCATCGATGTATTCCTCCGTCAGGGTTCAGCTTGTTCTCATGGTAACGTATAACTCGGATAGACTCGAACGCAAGGCGTCCGATTCGAGCTGCTTTGGCGAGGTGAGAGAAGTAACAATCGAGGGGATCTGCACACGTCCATTGGTTTTTCCTCCGAGCATGGCATCGCAGGGTAGGCTAACCCTAAACAGTGGCCGGAGAACGTGGCGTTTGTTGAGGCAGAAGGGTTTACCGCAACGTATCTTGTTTCTTATCGCCTCTGTTACCGTTTCTCTTCCCTGGCTCTGCTCAGAAATGAAGCCTGATGCGCGGTCTGTTTTATTGACCTGATCGTTGGTTTCGTTGATGAATGCCGATTTTGTTGCCGTCGGGGTCTACTACAATTGCTGCTCGGCACCCTGGCAAATCGAACGGCTCGTGAGCGAATGAGACGCGGTGTCGACGGAGATGCTCGATCATCTGGTCGAAATCGTCCACTTCCAAGGCAAGATGGGGACCGTCGCCTGACGGCTTCAGGAATGGTTCCTTCCCAATGGCCAGCGTGTGCGGGCCGATCTCGTACTCGACCCAGAATCCGTCCGTGATCGCGAGGGATGTTGTGGGGGTGAGGCCGAGAATTCCCTCATAGAAAGCCTGAGACCGTGCCTGATCAGTGGATGGATAAATGATAAAAGCAAATTCAGTGATTCTCATTGGCTATGTCATCCTGGGTGAAGGGGATAGAGGCTCGACGGTGAAGAATCCGGGGCATTCTACGGGTTTAAAGCGGGCGCGTCTATGGCCTCGTAGATAGAAGGACCGGGGCGGTAGGGCATACATTTTCGATTGGCTCATGACAGAATCGTCAGAGGAATAGGGAGTGAATCCGCGTTGCCTGGTGGAGGTATCGGAGGGCCTTAGGCCCACCTTCTTGTAGCTGCTTGCTTGTAGCTTCTTGGTCAGCTAGATCCAGTCGTGGTTTTTTACGGGGCGATCCCACCGAGACATTCTGCGCTGTGAAAAGTTCATGACCCACGATGCGATGTGTGCCTTGGTCACGGGGAGCGGAAGCCGTCTTACCATGGACCACGGACTGTAAAAGCGATCGTACATCGTCCTGACACGTTCCTCGAGTTCCGATGCCGAACAATACGTCGGCTTGATTTCGCAGTGGCTGCCGGGCCATCGATCCAGTTGCGTCTCGTCGATGAGGCGGCCTTCTGCTTGCAGCCGGTCATACAGCGGCGTCCCCTTATGCGGACTGAGCGTATAGAAGTAGGCGACCGGGACTTTGTGCCGTTCGACGAACGCCAGCGTGGCCTCAAGGTTTTTCAGCGTTTCCCCGTCATAGCCAAACACAAAATTCATGGAGTAGCTAATGCCCCGCCTGCGCAGGTTGGAGATGATCTCCTCATACTGGTCCACCTTATTGAACTTCTTGTTCATGGCCGCCAAGACCTCGCGACTGATGCTTTCCATGCCCATGTTCACATGAAGCAACCCGCTCCTTTTGGCCAGGTCCATGAATTCCTGATCCTTGCAGAGATACGCGGTCCAGAGGGTGACCCAGCGTATCTTCAGGGGAATCAACGCTTCCATAAGCTCCATCGAGTGGTCTTTTTTCCCGGCGAACATACTATCGGCGAAAAAGACGTTTTTGGCCTTGATGTGTCGGATCTCGTCGACGATCTCCTGAACAGGACGAAACCGATAGCGTGTGCCCATATAGAACCGCTCCGAACAGAAATCGCACTTGAACGGACATCCTCTGGAGGATTGGACGGAATAAGTTCGCGCCCACCGAAAACTGTTCTCGTTCATCAGCTCATATCGTGGCACAGGCAATCCTTTGAGGTCATGTGGGGCACTCGCGCGATAGACCTTTTGGAGTTTTCCTGCCGCGGCGTCGCGCAACATGATCGGCCAAATGTCTTCGCCCTCGCCGATCCCGACGGCATCACAATGCTCGGCCGCTTCGTCGCTATGGAAAAAGGTGTGGGGACCGCCCATGATCACCGGAATACCCCTGTCTCTGAACTTATGCGCGATATCGTAGGCACGGAAGGAATTGATCGTCCAAGCGGTAATGGCCACCAAGTCCACCGAGGCATGAAAGTCGATGTCCATCAACTGTTCGTCGACCAATTCAACGGTCCAATCGCGGGGTGTCAGGGCGGCAAGATAGGGAAGGGTAAGGCCGGTGAGAGTGCGATTCTTGGTTTTATAGAGGGAGAAATCCGACTTGCTCCGATAGTAGGTTGGCTGAACAATCAAGAGTTTGTTCATGCCGGCCTCCTTGTTCCGTAGTAGATGTCAACCGAAGGACGAATGCATAAAATGTCTATAAATCTGCCCGCCCATGTAAGTGGAAGGATTGGAATCCTTTTCTTAATCTCTGAGGACTAGTAGATAACCTAGTATTGTGTGGGTTGATAGCGGAGTTCTTCAGATGAGGTATCTCAGGCACCAAAGGGAGCCATTACATCAAAAATGAGGGCCGGAGACCGTGGCGTCTGTTGAGTGCCGGAGGCAAGATCTATCACTCAACTGCTTTCATGGTGGCTTGAGCCCAGATCAACAGCGGCGCACGGACGGATGGGAGGGAGATGCGAATTCGTGGTACAGGTCGTCGAGAAAGGTGAGGAGTTCTTCCGCGGAGAGGTGAGGCGGCACGGAGACATCCGGCACGGGCCGTTTCTTCCCTTCGGCGCCGACCAGGAACAGCTGCCAGCGGCCATCGATTCGTTTCGCTTGCATCATGCGGCCGAACACATCAAACGAAAGGGATTCAGCTTTCAGATCACTCATGCCCGAAAGCTAAGGCACATCCGCGGGGCATGTCAATCTCATGATCACGGCCTGCCCGGTTGCATGGGGAAGAGTGCGTGAGGCGGAAAGTGAGGGGAGAGGCGTTCGACGGGCTCTGTTCGACAAGGCTCGCCACGGACAAGGCGGGGTGCGGAAGGTATGGCGTTGACTGGAGGCGTCGGAGGCAAAGACCGAACGCTCACTTCTGATTCAGGCACGATTCAAGATCCGCCCCACTATCTTCATCGATCAAATTCTTCACAACATCTCCATCCTGTCAAACTCCAAGATAAGGGTTTCCATGAGGATGCCACCGTCCATGGCACGCAAGGGCGAGTAGGAAAGACTCACCGGACGAACATTGTCGAAACGCCAGGTCAGCACTACAGTCGACTGATCCTCCCCCAGAAGTTCAACCTTCACGGTACGCTTTCGAGGGGCTTGTCCTTTACGAGCCTCATCCCACCAGGCATAGAGATCCAGAGACCCCATGACGCCTCGCTTGAGGACAAGTCGATTGGCAGACGTGACTTCAGCTCGTTCGGCAGGATGAGGAACTATTCCAGGGCGCTGAGGTTCTTCAGGATGGCCGACGACGAAATCCGGGAAGATCACCTCGGCAAAGCCTGCAAGCGGAGCACCGCTGTCTCCACGTCCGAAATCAACGAGGAAATTCGAGTTCTTGTAGGGGCGTTCGTATATCACGGCCATGATGATGTCTTCGCTCCAAACAAACGGGGACTTACTCCATTTCCAGGCGCTCGTAGGCTAACACCATTTCTTCCATGGCGACGTCGGTCCCCTTTGCGTTGAGCGGACCGCTGGTATGCTTGATAATCCGTGCCCTCAAGAGCTTCCAGGTTTGGACCACGGCACTGTGATCTTCGTTCTGAAGTTGAATGGTCACGGTTCGCAGGGCGTTCTGGTCGCCGTTGCGGATCTGGTCAAGCCAGGCATAGAGATTCAGCGAGCCGATGATCCCTCGTTTCAGCGTGACATCGCTGACCCGGTTCAAGCCCGTCAGCTTCATCACAGAGTTTTCCTTGGAATTGCCGTTGCGGTACTCGATCACCATGGCTTCCATGCCGATGCTGCTCACCTCTTGGAAGCCGGCCTGCGGCCCTTCGGTGTTTCCGTCGCCAAGGTCGACCAGAAAGTTGAACTGGCCATAGGGACGCTCGCGCAAAATAGCCATACGGATCTCCTCTGCCTTCAGGGTTTCGCGTTCATAAACATCATGGCGAGTTGGGATCGAAAGACCGAATGAGTGGCCTGCACTCACTTGGCGCTACTTCCTACGCCGAGTGCAATGGAAAATCAACAGGACGAACCGGAAATCTGAGGAATAGTCTTGGTAAAGGGGTGTAGGAATGTGTGCTGCTTTCTTGAGTAAGTTTGGTAGGGCCAATTCCTCATGTTGCCACGAGGGTGAAGGAAATGAATAGGATTCTATGTTAGGCAACCATGGTCCTAAAGTTACGGCCGTCAGTCAACGAGAAACGCTGCGGGGAAGATGTGTGGTGAACTGCGGTCGGAGGGCGTGGCGCTGACCAGTCTTCCGGCTTTCCTTCTGATCTGAACAAGCCCATACTCCAGATCTGAACAGTAGGGAAGGAGGCTATGACCTATTCAGTCATGCGGTTCGCCCATTTGGTTGGCTTGATGCTGATTGGAGCAGGACTGATCGGCGTATGGATTTCGGATCTGCGCTCGCGGAAAATGCTCGACCTCACGCTGTTCGCCGAGGCGGTGCGCAACATCGCCGTCTTCTACGATGGGGTCGTGGTGCCCGGCGCCATACTCCTTCTTGCGTCAGGCGCATGGATGACCGCAGAGGTCTGGGGTGGGTGGGGATTCATGCAGCAACCCTGGCTTGCAGGCATGATCTTCCTCTTCGCGTTTGAATTCATCGAAGGGAACACGGTCACTCGACTGTACTTCATGCGGCTCCGTCGCCTGACGAACGAGGCGCTGGCTCAGGGAGCTGTCACACCGGAGCTCACCCGCGCCCGGCAAGAACACGTGCCAACCTTTACGCATTTCTTAGACATTCCTATGCTGCTGCTGATTGTGTCGCTCGGAGCCATGAGGCCCAGTACCTGGGCTCAATTCATCGTCGGCGCGATCGGTGCGCTTGCTGTGGCCACAGCCCTGACCCTGTGGATTCCTCGCCTCTATCCGTGGGTCCCGCCGACGTACAACAAGCCGAACTAGCTGCGGTATCGTTCGCGGAGAACTGCGGCCGCCCTTCGATGGCCTCCCTTGTGCGAGGTCAGGGCAATGAGAAATAGCGCTTGGAGGGCATAGGAATCTGCTGGGGGTGTCGGAGGGCTAGTTCTGTCCTGTCTAGGCTGCCAAAATAAAGATTCCCGACCCCTTTTATTCAGGGTGTTAGATGACAAGATCTGGGCTCCATCCTGCTGAGACAGGCTATCGCTTTTCAGGCGGGATTGTTTTGAGGGTGGCTACGAATGTCAGATGTTCGGTGGGATCAACCGGCCTGTGTTTCACGGTGGTACTCGCCGGGTCGTTGCCGAGGTAGTTATTGCCTTTCCAATTCTTTGACGGTCTGATTGGTCTAGGCACAAACCCGCCGCCACAGTTAGGACAGACATTGTGCAGCACGTCTGCAACGCATGCGGCGCAAAAGGTGCACTCATAGGAGCAGATGCGTGCCTCCGGTGACGCGGGAGGTAACGGCTTGTTGCAATGCTCACAGGTTGGCCGAAGTTCTAACATGATGGGTCTGCTTCGTCAGGGGGTAGTCGCCTGCCTATTCTACGTGTTCAAGTCTGGCGGGTCCATGGGAGAGAACCGCGAGGGAGTTCGCAGTCGTGCGGAAAGAGGCGAGGCCGGAAGGCACGGTGGCAGCTGGTGGCGTGCGGCGAGGGCAACCCGTGAAGCCGTCAGAAGAATAGCGTGTCCCTTGTCTTCTGCTCATCGAGGTTTCTGCGCGGTCACCGCCACCGTCGCATAATAGATGGCCCAGGACTCCGGATCGTCGGCGAAACGGCCGTAGAGATCGAGATCCTGCTCAGTCACCACACCGGTGGCGAGATATTTCTCGCGCAATTGCAGGGCCGACATGCCCATGATCGTCGCCATACCGGATCGGCCAGGGGAGAGGGGGGCGTCATGCTCGACCGTCAACGAGGTCAATCCTTTCTGTTGCAAGAGGGCCGGCAGTTTCAGACCCAGTTGGTAATCCATCTTGAGCTGGTCGTACATCACCGTAATCGCCAGATTGACGCGTTGGACGGCGGCGAGTTGCGTAGTGGTGCCGATCACGCCACGGGCGCCAGAAAAATCCGGCTCCTCCAGGACGAGCCATCCACCAGGTTTTACGACCGCCAGCATCCGCGATAAAGCGACGTCGACATCGGGGACATGGATCAGCACGTAGCGGGCATGCACGAGGTCGAAGGTGGAATCGGGGATAGGCAGCGTTCGAATATCGCCTTCGTGTACCGTCACGTTGGAGAGGATATGGCCACCCAGAAACTTTGTGGAGAGATCCACCGCGTCCACTCGTCCAGTCGGCTCCACTACCTCGCTGAGCCAACGGAGGATCGATCCGGCACCTGGCCCCACTTCCAGGCAAGACCAACCGGCCTGCAATCCGGTGGCCGACAAACGACGACGGCTTGCAGAATCGAACACCTGTTCGATCGTCCGGAGCCGTTGCAATTCCCGCTGATCTTCAACGCGATGAAAGACGTACTCAGGTGGTATCATCCCAACCTCCGATGGTGGGGCACAGTGAGGAGTGAGCAACTGATCCACACATTGGAGAGAATAATGAATGGGCAGGGCCAGAGGCAATCAGGTGCTGCCGCGCGAGGAGGGGCGGAGGGCATGGTGGCTGCTGGTTGTCACAAAAAGACTTCCGACCTCATTGTTTTCCACAACTATTCCCCTTGGTTCTTTATCTCCTGAAAGACTCTCAGATCCTTGAGGCCGCTTTGTAGACTGACATCGCTCATTCGTAAGCGGCTCGGCATTCTGGGCATTTGGCAGGCAGCATGTTTCGAAATATCATGACCCGCCAAACGGGATATCCGCAACGTAAGCATTTGAGTGTGGAAAGGTAGTAGAAGACTCCTGTAAGGAACGCAATCGCAAATACAAGAATCCACCAGCTCTTCTTGATCCAGGCATAAATACCAAGAAGGATTCCCAGCATCCAGAATCCCTTAAATATTAACAAGCGTCCCTCAGTTCCAATCATCGATCCGTCCTTGGATATAAGGGAGGACATTCTACTGGTAATGATTTGGCGGGTCTATTGCGGGGTAGGTAATCCTCTGCAAGAGTGCGCGAGGGGAGAGACGGCCGCCGCTCGGCTAACTTAGGACAGGGAGAGCGTGACGGCTGCTGGGGGGCAAAGTCAAGCAACGACCCCACTATTATCTTGAGGCGAGTCGGCCCGCGAAGTCATCAGAAAAGTAGCCTGGCCCTATTTCCCCCGCCCAGGTGGTCCCATCCCAGCCTCCGATGGTGGGGCATAGTGCGGATTGAGCAAATGCTCCGCACATTGGAGAGAATAATGAATGGGCGGGGCCAGAGGCAATCAGGTGCTGCAGCGCGGGGAGGGGGCGGAGGGTGTGGCGGCTGCTGGAGAACAAGACCTATCCTGCATTGGCTCAAAGCATTGAACTCAGACCAGTGCTTGATTGTTACGTCATACAAGAAGCAAGATCTGACCCCAATTATTAGCATGCTGGAAACTGTTCCTGTGATGCCCCCACTTTCGTGGACACTTCAAA
>LVWS01000048.1 GCA_002083365.1 Nitrospira sp. SG-bin1
ATTCCGCGCGGAGAATAAATCAGACCTTCCTTAACTGCTAGACCTGTAGCTATACGAAAATGGTGGATCATTGAGTCTCCACTTTTTCCCGATGTCAAAGTAAACGGCACAAAGCGCCATTTGCCCTGACGCTGATTTTCATGTTTACTCCACCCAGGCAAACCAGCAAGTAGCGAGCGAAACGCAGCACCAATCTGCTCGTGAGGGATATAATCCACGCAATCTAGGATTCTGGAAGCCAAATCCCTATGAGCGTTATCGAATTGATCTAACCAGCGATCGATTCTCTTTTCTGTAACTCCATGTCTATAGCTGGAAAAATCACTTAACCATCCTTCTACCCGATCGACATCTACTTCGGCTTCCCGCGGCCGAGGCGTTTTCATTTAAGCCTCCGACCTGCTTTTGCGATCCTGTCTCGTATCAAGATTGATAATTCCTCAAGCCTTGCCCAAAGCTCTTCTTGACCATAAAATTCTTCGACCTCCATCTGCTTGAGAACTGACTGAAGCTGGTCGATATTCTTCATTATTCGCTTTACCGTTTCGTGAATCTCGGCAGACTTGATCTCAAGATGACTCAATGATAACGAGTCATCTTCGGTAAATTCTTTTAACCGACGAGTAATTGTGTTGGTCTTACCTGCTTTTCGGGCATTGCTTATGTGCTGTTTCATCAACCGAAAATCTGTGACTGCCTTTATTCCTGCATTAGCCTGATATTTTTCCAACATCCGGTTAGTGAACTTGTTCTTACGAAACCAGTCCATCTTGTTCACGAGTCGATCAGTCCGAACGGCATACAACTCAATAAAGAAGTCAGCCTTGACCCTCTTTATTGGGTCAGGATCAAGCATCAAATCTTGATACTTTTTAGGATAAGAGAGTAACTTTTTACACCTAACAATAACCGCCTGGTCTAAGCCGGTCAAAGCTGCCAGTTTTTTGTCATTGGTTTCTTTGAGCTCATCCATTAGCACTTCGAGCTTTAGCGCCGATGGCATCAATTCCCAGTCTTCACGAAGTTGATGAATCTGGAACATGGTCACGATGTTTTGAGCACGCGTGGGCTCTGCCACCTCATTTACAGGAACAGTCTCGCGACCTAGTTCTTTGGCGCACCGCCAGCGCCTTTCCCCATCAAGAATCACGTACACATTGTCTGATCGCCTCTTAAAGACTGTGAGGGGAACCAAGATGCCAACTTTTTCAATCGACTCCCTCAGAATCTTCATGGGTTCCTTGTCAAAAAGAAGTCTAGGGTTATATGGATTGCGTATTAGCTCATCAGTCCTGATCGTCTTCACACCAATTGCGGTAGGCACCAAGGTATCTGCTCTTTTGTTATCGGTCATATTGCACCTCTATAGTGGCAACCTCTGTGGGAAGTTGCCCAAAAATCCACCGATGATGCAAGAATGTAAGCTTGTTGAGGCAGAGTATGTTGTTAATGCGAGGATGTTCTCCAAACCTTAGGCCTTAAGTTGGTGACACACAGTTCATAGTGGTTCCTTCTCGCACCTAAAAACCCTGCTACACTTCGTCGTGTCCGCATTCGCCTCATGCTCCATTTCGAGAATTCCTTACGTGCCTCGGAACAATCAGCATAACTCAAAACAAACTTCACACCTTTCTTGCTAATTCGCTCCAGAATCCTTCTAAGTGCTTTGATATCTTTTTCGGAAAAAAGCTGTTTGCCATACTCCACAAAAACCCGCCGATTACCTACCGCATACGGAGGGTCAAGATACACAAAATCACCCTTCTTGGCCTTGGCTAGAGTTTTTCGGAAATCCCAACTGACAAGCTCGGCACGGTGCAAAAGCGCTGCACATTTCTTCAGCTGTTCACTAGAAGGGATGGATCCTGATTTTACACCACCGTACGGAACGTTAAATTTCCCCTTACTATTGGTTCGATAAAGGCCGTTAAAGCAAAATCGGTTCAAGTAAATGAACCTAGCCGCTCTCATAATTGAACCAAGGCTAGCAGGGTCAGTTTCCCTCATCTCGTTATAATACAGCTTCCCCTTCGGCATCGAGGAAAGTGCATGACTCACACCTGTTGGACTTAAGCGAACAGTCTTTAGGGTAGTAATTAACTCGTCGTTTATATCGCCAAGAAGAGCACGTTTGGGTTGGATATGAAAGAAAAGCGCAGCAGAGCCAGCAAATGGTTCAACGTAGCGAGTATATTTGGGTGACCAGAACTGGCTGAGTCGAGGAATGTGTTGTTTTTTACTGCCCGCCCATCGCAAAAACGGCGGCACCGTTGATGTATCAATCTTTGTTTGGTCCTCTTTCATTAGTCTAGGTCATGAGAAACGGAGGCGGTCAATCATTGAATTCGGCGAAGTCTAGGAGTAAGTCAGCGGCTTGTCAAGAAACTGGCTTGATTGCTCAGGAGTGACGTGTTGCAGCGACAACACTAGCTATGTTTTCGAATTGATGGTCAGTGAGGAGTCTGAACCCTTGGCTTCGCTACCTTCTTCTTTAGCAGGTTTCTCTTCCTCCGGCACGTCGAACCACTGGACCAACATCTCTTCCCACCAGGCTTCGGTCACGTCCTCGCCCGGATCCATTCCCAGGAATGCTACGTCCTCACTCTTGATGCTGGAGCCGACGAGCTGCGGTTGGAATTTCGCCCGATTGATGACTTCCTTCGTGGCGTAGCCACCGATGATCCAGGAGTCGGGATCCGCGCGGCGGGACTTGTAGGCTTTCAAGCCGTGCTTGAGATACATGAAGATTTGTTGCTGGATCGGATCGGCGACGCCGGATTGAGGAAGGCTGAGGGTTTTCTCGATGCGTTTTCGCCAATGTCGATCATCGTAGCGCGACGTGATCAGCTGCAGCATTTTCTTTCCGAGGTCGGCGTCAAGCGGCATGGTAAAACATTCCGGTTCGTGCTTACTTGCGGCTGTACAGACCGGTGAACGAAGCCTTGGCCAGAGCATTCTGGTTGAGAAAGTACCCGACCATCGCGCCGGATGCCTCAGGCTTCAACGGCAGTTCGTCCACCTTCAATGCAAACACCGTAAAGATGTAGCGATGCGGCTTGTGACCCGGAGGAGGACAAGGTCCTCCGTATCCGGGCTGGCCAAAGTCCGTCATGCTTTGCATGCTGCGTTGCGGCGCGCCGGGACCGTCCGGCTTTCCTGCATCGGCGGCGAGTGCCGAAATATCCGGAGGAATGTTGAAGATAACCCAATGCCACCAGCCGCTGCCGGTCGGCGCATCGGGATCATAGACCGTCACGGCAAAGCTCTTGGTCCCCTTCGGAACGTTGGTCCAGCGCAATTCGGGGGACACATTGTCGCCCGTGCATCCAAATCCGTTGAAGACATGCGCCTTGCCGATCGTGCCCTTATGCTTGATGGTCGGGCTGGTGAGCTGCAACTCGGCGGCTGCACCGACGCCGGGAAGGAGTGCGATTGCAAACAGAATGCTGCACCAAGTGGCTCTCATAGCCCGCCCTCTTTCTATCAACGTCTCTGACTTTGATCTCCGGTCGCGCGGAC
Organism: Nitrospira sp. SG-bin1; assembly: GCA_002083365.1. Taxonomy (NCBI): domain Bacteria; kingdom Pseudomonadati; phylum Nitrospirota; class Nitrospiria; order Nitrospirales; family Nitrospiraceae; genus Nitrospira; species Nitrospira sp. SG-bin1. The sequence goes on from LVWS01000048.1 coordinate 3,520, forward strand.
TAGCCCAGATGTTGCTTGAAAAAAGCCTTGGCTCTGGTCCAGGCGTCTTTCGCGGCGTCCGGCCGATACACGGATGGGTCGGTGTCTCGGAAAAATGCATGGGGTGCGCCGGGGTAAGTCTTGATCTCGCCGACTTTCCCGTACTTCTTCAAGGCCGCCGCTAGTCGCTGAACGTCCGCTTTCGTAATCCAGCCGTCGTCTTCACCGTAGAGATACAATACCGGACAAGCCAGCTTCTGAATCGGCGTATCAGGATTGGGCACTTGGCCGTAGAACGGCACGGCTGCTTTGATCTCTGAGCTGACGCAGGGCAGCATCAGGGCGTAAGAGCCGCCCATACAGAACCCGGTCACGCCGATCTTCGTGGCATCGACCTCGGGGACCGACTTGAGATAGACCACCGTGGCATTCAAATCGGCGAGACCGTCCTCCTGTTTCAGGGTATTCATGAGCTTGCCGGCTTCTCCCGCATCCGTCGTGAGGGCATGCCCCAGCCGCGAGTAAAGATCCGGCGCGATCGCGACGTAGCCTTCCGCGGCATATCGTCTGGCGATCTCCTTGATATGGTCCGACAGACCCCACCACTCCTGGACGACGATAATGGCCGGTCGTCTATCGTTAGTTTGCGGGGCCGCCACGAAGGCCCGCATCGTCACCACTTTTCCACTCGGATACTGAACGGTCCTTTCTCGGAGGGATTCAGCCATGAGTCACCTCTGCGCTTTCGCGAGTGCCGAGCCATGAGTCCTGAGTGCTGAGTATTGTGCTTGAAGCACGAACCGAGACATTATCTCATTCCTTGTTCTTCTACTCAGCACTTTCCTTAATTGCCCGCCACCATCATCTCGGAAATCTTGAGCGTCGGGCTGGCAATTCTCCCTCGAAACACCAGATCCTTGCCGATCACTTCGATATCGTTAAGCATGTGCTTGAGATTGCCGGCAATGGTGATTTCTTCGACGGGATAGGCCAATTCACCGTTTTCGATCCAAAACCCGCAGGCGCCGCGCGAATAATCGCCAGTCACCATATTGATTCCGAATCCGATCAACTCAGTGACATAGAGTCCTTCCTTGACGGAACCGATAATTTCCTGCGGGCTCTTCACTCCAGGAACGAGATAGAAATTCGTCGGGCCGACGGAAGGGCTCTCCCCCACGCTCCGTGAGGCATTGCCGGTGGACGGCAGCCCCAGTTTCTTTCCGGAATAGGTGTCCAGCAGATAACTCTTCAGCACGCCACGCTCCACGATCGTGTTCTTACGCGTGGCCAACCCTTCGCCGTCAAACGGACGCGAACCCAGGCCGTCCAGCATCCGCCCGTCGTCGTACACCGTCATCAGATCGGACGCAATGACTTGGCCGAGTTTATCGAGAAGAAACGAGGCGCGTTTGTAGAGGCCGTAGCCGGACACGGCGCTGCATAGGTTGGCCAGCAGGCTCCCCGCCGTCTCCTGGTCGAATACCACTGGTACTCGCTTGGTCGCCACCTTGCGCGCTCCTAGTCTTCGGACGGCTCGCCTGGCCGCCTCCTCGCCGATCGATTCCGCGGAGGCCAACCGTGCAAATTTGCGCCGCACTTCGTACCATGCATCCCGCTGCATGGCGCCGGTTTCTGGCTCGGTGGCAATGGGGGAGACGGACAGTGAAAAGTTGGAACTCTTATAGGACCCGACGAATCCATGGCTGTTCGCCAACACTACTCGTCCGGAGGACGAATCGAACTCCGCACCTTCCGAATTCGTGACGCGTGGGTCTGCGGCAAACGCCGCAGCCTCGCCGCGTTTGGCCCAATCGATCTGCGTGTCCGTATCGAGCACGGTCCCATCATAGAGATCGAGATTCGGCAACTCCATGGCCATCTGAGCCGCATCGGGCAACCCCGACACGTCATCCTCCACCACCGCCTTGGCCAAGGTGCAGGTATCCGTCACGAGCCGATCGAGAGACTCGCGCGAGAAGTCGGACGTGGATGTGGTCGCCGATCGTTTGCCGACGAAGACGCGCAATCCCAACCGTTTCTCCCTTGCCTTCGTCAATCGGTCGACTGTGCCGACCCGTACTTGGACCGAGAAGGTCTCCCCATCGGCGACCACGATATCAGCCTCTGTCGCGCCGCAGACCTTCGCACGCGCCAGGACATCGGCAGCCAATTGGGCGTACCCGTCGGCAGGCTCTGAAGTCGGATGGGTCTGAAGCATCATCGCGCTACCTCGAGAATCATCCGCCATGCGCCAATCGTTCTTATGATCGATCGACGAACGTTGACCATGAACGTCCTTCTATCTCTGGGTACCGCCGACCGTAATTTCGTCGATTCTGATGGTCGGCAAACCGACCCCAACCGGCACCGATTGGCCGTCCTTCCCACAAGTTCCGATGCCGTTGTCGAGTTTCAAGTCATGTCCCACCATCGAGACCTTGGTGAGGATCTCCGGCCCACTCCCGATCAACGTGGCCCCCTTCACCGGCTTGGTGATCTGCCCGTCCTCAATGAGGTAGGCTTCACTGGCAGAAAACACGAACTTCCCGTTGGTGATATCCACCTGCCCACCGCCGAACGAAACGGCATACAATCCCTTTTTCACGGATCGGATGATATCTCGGGGATCCGACTCACCGGCCAACATGAAGGTATTCGTCATGCGAGGAAGGACCACGCTTTGATAATTCTCACGCCGACCGTTACCGGTCAGGGGAATGCCCATGAGACGGGCGTTGAGCTTATCGGTGATATAGCGGCGGAGGATGCCCTTTTCGATGAGTGTCGTGCAGCTGGTGGGCGTGCCCTCATCATCCATATTCAACGAGCCGCGGCGAAACGGAAGAGTTCCGTCGTCGACGATCGTGCAGACGTCCGACGCCACACGTTTCCCTACCAAGTTCGAGAAGGCCGATGTTTTTTTCCGGTTAAAGTCCGCTTCCAGGCCGTGCCCGATCGCCTCGTGCAATAGGATACCGGGCCACCCGCCGGCCAGAACCACCGGCATGACCCCGGCCGGAGCATCCACGGCGGATAAGTTCAGGATCGCTTCTCTCGCCGCTTCCCGCGCATAACTCAAATGTCGATCGTCCTCGCGGTAGTATTCGAACCCAACCCGGCCGCCCCCGCCGAAGCTCCCGACCTGTCGATTGTCATGGTCCTCGGCAATACAGGTGATCTGCAGCCGGGACAATGGTTGAACGTCGCTGACCAGCGACCCGTCGGAGGTCGCCACTACCACCACCTTGTACTCCGTGTTAAAGGATGCCATCACGTTCTTGATCCGGGGATCGTATCGCCTGGCTTCGGCATCAATTTCATTCAACAGCGCCACACGATCAGCCGTCGCAACCTCGGCCTTCGCCCGTTCGATGGGATACAGATCTCGGGTCGGTCGGCGCTGGACGGGCACCGGAACGGGTGCGCCTCCCCGGGGGGAGTTGGCGATGTACCGTGCCGTATCGGCCGCGCTCTCCAGATCCTTCTTCGTCAATTCATCCGAGTAGGCAAACCCGGTTTTTTCACCTGCGGTCGCCCGGACCCCGACTCCTTGGGATACGCTCTTGGCGGCACGTTTGACGATCCCTTCCTCCATCGAAACCGATTCCGAAGTGCGGGATTCGAAATAGAGGTCCGCATAATCAACGTCCCTCACGTTCAATCGGTCGAGCGCGTGCTGCGCCTCGACTTCCGTGACACCGAATCTGCTCAGCGGGACCGGCTCCAGCATACGTCGGATTTCCTCCTCGCCATCCATCTGATGATAGGCGAGTATAGCCCATTCATTTCCGTAGCCGCAATGCGCTGGATCCTATCATCACGTCAATTTACGTAGTTCCTGAGTTGATCTTAGTTATCGTTGACATTCCGTACCCCCGCCAGTAGACTTTCCCCACTTTTCTCTCATGTTGGACATTGAGGAGCAGACTCTAGGTCCGTATGGCACACCACCCCCCTTCGAGTTTTGAGCACCTGTCCGAAACCGAACTGACCGCTAAGTTGGAGCCGGACCTGCTCCCGAAACATGTCGCGGTCATCATGGACGGCAACGGTCGTTGGGCGGAACTGCGAGGTCTCCCGCGCATCGCAGGCCATCGTGAAGGGATCAATTCCGTCAGAGAGATGATCACCCTCTGTCTGGAACTCGGCATCCATGCGCTGACCATCTATGCGTTTTCGCAGGAAAATTGGAAACGGCCGACCCAGGAAATCAGCGCGCTCATGGGACTCTTGGAGCATTATCTTTCCACGGAACGGACCAGCTTGATCGAACAAGGCGTATGCTTCCGCGCCATTGGTCGCCACGAGTTGCTGCCTCCGTCGGCTCAACACTGGGTTCACACGACCGAAAAAGAAACGGCGCATCTCGACAAGCTGATCCTGACGGTCGCCCTCAGCTATGGCGGACGTGCAGAGATCGTCGATGCGGTCAAGGCACTGATTGAGGATGTCCGGACAGGAACCGTCCAACAGAGCCATATCGACGAAACCACGATCCAGCAGTATCTCTACACCCATCCGCTCCAGGATCCGGACTTATTGATTCGAACGAGCGGAGAAACCAGGATCAGCAACTTTCTTCTGTGGCAGCTGGCCTACACGGAGTTGTGCTTCACCCCGACCTTGTGGCCTGATTTTCGGCGACGGGAGTTCCTCTTGGCACTGATCGAGTATCAACGGCGGGAGCGCCGCTTCGGGCGCGTGCTGAGCACCGTGCCGTCGTAACCCTTGTGGGATATCCACTCACCATCAAAGCGATCGCCCACTGCTCGACATCCGTGACCACCCCACCCACACGCCCCCGACAGTTCGATCGCCGGCGTCTTTATACGGCCGCGGTGCTGATCCCCGGGGTCTACGTCATTATCGTACACCTTGCTCCATGGGCCTTGACGCTGCTGTTGGTAGCCGTCGGGTCCATTGCGTTGCTGGAGTTCTACCACATCTGTTTTCAAGCTCGGTTCAACCGTCTCATCGTCGGAGTCGGACTTGCCGCGTTTGTCTTGGTCGTCGCCCGCGATCACCTGTCGCTTGCCTTGGTGAATCTTCTGGCGGCCTCGGCACTCGTCGGATCCATTGCGGTCTCCTTATTGTCCGGCGAGGCGAATTCTCGAGTGAAAGATAGCCTGATCCTCCTCTTCGGTGTCCTATATGTTGGCGTCCCCCTGAGCACTGTGGTATCGACCCGTTCGTTGCCGGATGGCGAATTTCTCGCGCTGTTTCTGGCGATCGTCACATGGGCCTCCGATACCGGCGCCTACTACACCGGAACCTTATGGGGCAAACACCCGCTCTTGCCGTCGATCAGCCCCAAGAAGACCATCGAGGGAGTCCTCGGAGGTCTCGCACTGGCCATAGGAGCCGCATTATTGGCTCAGTGGTGGTTCGCCGCGCGGCTTACACCGTCAGATGCGTTGATTCTTGGTGTGCTGCTGACGGGAACGGGTCTTCTCGGAGACCTGTTCGAATCGTCCATCAAACGAAGAACGGGTGTTAAGGATTCCGGTGGCATCCTGCCGGGCCATGGCGGGATGCTGGACCGCATCGATAGTCTCTTGTTCACCGCCCCCGCCTTCTACTACTATGTCGCCTGCGTTCGCGGCCTGTCACCGCCTCTATAAAGAAGATGCGAGAGGAGAGGATATGAAGTCGATTATCATCTTGGGATCGACCGGATCGATCGGAACCAATACGCTCGACATCGTGCGGCGCTTTTCGGATGAATTCCGCGTCGTCGGACTGACGGCGGGAGGTAACGTCGACAAGCTCGAATCGCAGATCCGCGAATTCCGACCCGAAGCCGTGGCGGTCTCCACGGAATCTTCCGCAGCGGTGCTCCGAAGCCGGTGTGCCGATCTTCCGGTTGAGATCCTGGCCGGTGAAGAAGGCATCACACAGGTGGCCTCGATGCCGAATGCCGAACTGGTGATTTCCGCCATCGTGGGAGCGGCCGGGCTCGTCCCGACCTTGGCCGCCATCCGCAGCGGAAAACACATTGCCCTCGCCAATAAGGAGCCGATGGTGATGGCAGGTAAGCTGATGCAGGATGAAGCCCGGAAACATAGCGTCAGGATTTTTCCGGTCGACAGCGAACACAGCGCCATCTTTCAGTCATTGGAAGGACATCGGATTGAAGATGTTCGGCGACTGATCCTCACGGCGTCCGGTGGAGCGCTCTGGACGCTGGCCCAGGAGGAACTCCAGAGCGTGACACCGGAACGGGCTCTGCAGCACCCCAATTGGAAAATGGGTTCCAAGATCACCATCGACTCGGCCACGTTGATGAACAAAGGATTGGAAGTGGTGGAAGCCCGATGGCTCTTCGACATTCCCGAGTCCAATATCGACGTGCTGGTTCATCGAGAAAGCATCATTCATTCTTTGGTAGAATACAAAGACCGTTCCATGATCGCCCAACTCGGACTCCCGGACATGCGAACCCCGATCTCGTACGCGATGCGACATCCCGCCAGAATGAGCTTGGATCTTCCCTCACTGGATTTGACGGAGATTGGACATTTGACCTTTTGCAAACCCGACCATGATCGCTTTCCTTGTCTCAATCTCGGGTACGAATCGCTTCGAATCGGCGGTACGATGCCCGCCGCGATGAACGCGGCGAACGAAATCGCGGTCGAGGCATTCCTCAATCACGGCCTTCGCTTCTGTGAAATCCCGCAGGTCATTCGGAGTACGATGGAAGCGCATGTTCGTCGAGAGATTACTCGCTTGGATGACGCACTGGAAGCGGATCGATGGGCCCGGGAGAAGGCCGAATCGTTGGTACATGCGTTACCTCGCTAACGATTGTTTGCATTTCACGCGGCGAGTGTTAGAGTAAGAAGTCTTACACGACAGGGAGTTCCGATGACGTCCGTACTTGCCTGGTCCCCCGATACGTTGTGGCTGCTCCTCCAGAAAGCTTGGTGGTTCCTTGTAGTTCTGGGCGTGCTTGTCGCCTTCCATGAGCTCGGCCATTTTCTCGCCGCCCGCTGGGTCGGAGTCAAAGTCCTGAAATTCTCCATCGGCTTCGGTCCGAAGTTGTTCGGCCGGCAAGTCGGTGACACCGAATACCTCGTGTCCGCCGTCCCGCTGGGCGGCTATGTCAAATTGTTCGGAGAGGATGAGACGGAAGCTGCGACACCCGACGATCGTCGTCGATCGTTTTCGCACCAGGGCCTTTGGGGAAAGGTCTTGATTGTGGCCGCAGGTCCCGGCTTCAATTTCATCCTGGCCTATCTGATCTTCGCGGGATGGCTCTCGACGGGAGCGCCGCTTCCGGTCCCGACCTTTCGAGATCTCAGCGCCGACATCGAGGCACTTGTGCCCGACTCTCCCGCATCGCTGGCTGGATTGGAAGTCGGAGACCGCATCGTCAAGGTCAACGGCAAAGACATCTCGACCAAGACAGAACTCCTGGACCTTGTCTCCAAGAGCAACGGCCAACCAGTCTCGCTCGAAATCCGACGGGACGGTCAACTAAAAACACTCACGGCGACGCCCGTGAAGATCACCGCAGAGGGAGTCAGCGAAGACGAACCCCTGTATACAATCGGCATCGAAGAAACACCTCCCGTGGTCACGTCGGTCATGCACGGATCACCGGCAGCCGCAGCCGGAATCCAACCGGGCGATCGCGTGCTCGCGATAGAAGGACAAACCATTTATACCTGGGCCCAGATGACCACCCAAGTGAGAGAGCATCCTCAGAAATCATTACGATTTGAAGTGCTTCGCGACGGAAAACGCACCGCCTTGACGATCACGCCGGCCAGTGAAAAAGTAACCGTGAACGGACAGACCATCGAAGTGGGGAAAATAGGAATCTCCGGCCCGGGCCGCTCGATGATGCGTTCCGACAATCCTGCAGAGGCCGTCTATCAAGGGTTGGAGGCCACATGGGGATGGACCGAGCTGACGGCGATCGGTCTTTATAAAGTCGTGGTAGGGGACATTTCGAGCAAGAACATCGGCGGACCGTTGACCATCGCGAATATCTCCGGTGAGGCGGCCTCTCAGGGCGCCTCCAACGTCGTGTTCTTGATCGCCATCCTGAGCATCAATCTCGGCGTCCTCAATTTACTTCCGATCCCGATCCTCGACGGTGGCCACTTGCTCTTTTTCTTGATTGAAGGCATTCTGCGCAAACCACTGGGCGAACGACAACGGGAAGTCGCTCAACAGGTCGGGTTGGTGTTATTGGTCGGCGTCATGATCTTCGCCTTTTGGAATGATCTGGAACGCATCTTCTCCCGCTAGACCTTTCATGAAAACCTCACAGTTACTTATCCCAACCCTACGGGACGATCCCGGCGAAGCGGAAACCATCAGTCACCGGTTGATGCTGCGCGCCGGCTTGATCCGAAAGGTTGCGGCGGGAATCTACACCTATCTCCCATTGGGGCTCCGCGTCATACGCAAGATCGAGCAAATCATCCGGGAGGAGATGAACCGCGCCGGCGCGCAAGAACTGCTGATGCCGATCGCCTCCCCTGCTGAATTATGGAAGGAGACAGCCCGCTGGGACTACTACGGGAAAGAGCTGTTGCGGTTCAAGGACCGTCACGAGCGCGATTTTTGCCTTGGTCCGACGCACGAAGAAGTCATTACCGATCTCTTCAGACGAGAAGTACGGTCCTATCGCCAACTTCCGCTCAATTTTTATCAAATCCAAACGAAATTTAGGGATGAGATTCGCCCGCGCTTTGGGCTGATGCGGGGGCGCGAATTCATCATGAAGGATGCGTACAGTTTCGATGTCGATGAAACCGGCGCCAAGGTCAGTTATCAGAACATGTACGATGCCTACAGCCGAATCTTCACCCGATGCGGACTTACCTTTCGAGCGGTTGAAGCGGACACGGGTCTCATCGGGGGGGACGTCTCGCACGAGTTCATGGTTCTGGCTGAGACCGGCGAAGCCACGGTGGCGTACAGCGACCGGGGCTCTTACGCTGCGAATCTTGAACGGGCCGAAGTGCTTGCCCCATCCGACGTCGATATGACCCCCCTTCGCCCCATGACTTCGATCGCCACGCCGCAGCGCCGGACGGTGGAGGAAGTGACAGCCTTTTTGCAGATTCCCTCTCGTCAACTCGTGAAAACCCTGCTGTACCGGGCCGGGACTGAAACGGTGGCCTTGTTGATCCGCGGAGACCATGACGTAAACGAGGTGAAATTGGCGCGGCTCCTCAAGGTCACGGACGTGGTATTGGCCGATGCTGACACGGTTCAACAGGTCACAGGAGCGCCGGCAGGATTTGCGGGGCCCGTCGGCCTGCGGCATGTACGAATCCTGGCGGATCATGCCATCAAAGGAATGCGGAACGTGGTCATCGGCGCCAATAAAGCCGACACTCATTATCGGGACGCCAATCTCGATCGCGATTTCACGGTTGAACGGTTTGCCGACCTTCGCAATGCGCAAGCCGGCGACCCGTCACCCCGCGGGCCAGGTGTGCTCACGCTCGCCAAAGGAATCGAAGTCGGACAGGTATTTCTACTCGGCACCAAATACAGCGACAAAATGAACGCCACCGTCCTCGACGATCAAGGCAAGGAGCGTCATGCCATCATGGGGTGCTATGGCATCGGCGTCGGCCGGACCGCGGCTGCGGCGATCGAGCAAAATCACGATGGCAAAGGCATCATCTGGCCGTTCCCCATTGCACCGTTCCATATCCACCTCCTGACGGTCAGCCAATCGGAAAAGACGACCGAAGCCGCTACCCGTCTCTATACCGACTTGGCGGCGGCGGGTCTCGAAGTATTGTGGGACGATCGTGCCGATCGCGCCGGAGTCAAGTTCAACGATGCCGATCTCATCGGCGTTCCGTTCCAGGTCGTCGTCGGCGACAAAGGCCTCGCGGACGGCCTCGTGGAGGTCAAAATTCGCCGAACCGGAATTAAATCCCGCATCGCGCTCGGAGACCTTGTCGCCCATTTGAGGATGCTTTCCACCGAAGCCGATGCATCCATCACGTGATTCATGCCTCAGTTTCCGACTGACTATCGCCGCGCATTTCACTGAAATCAGCCCGCAGAAAACGGCTTTTCCTTGCCTTCCCAAGTCATTGGGTTAAACTAAAAACGATTCGGAACCCGGGGAATTGTTGGTAACGAGGCTTCTCCTGGATCCAACGCACAGCCGGATTCGTACACGTCTCGATTTAGAGAGCACACAATCGGATGCACGCCAAGCCGATGTCTCAGAATGTCCAGGAACTGCAGCACAAAGTCGAGCACGCTGAGCATGTCAAACGCATCACGATCCAAATCCATGCAGCCAGCAATCTCGATCACATCCTCCTTGACCTGCACAAAGATATCCTCGGTCTGTTCGACGCGGAAGATCTGACATTGTTCGCCTTCGATTCAGAAAAGAAGGAAATTTTCTCCAAAGTTCCACACATCGACAGCGTGGAAGAGGTCCGCATTCCGATCACGGAGCAGAGCCTCGCCGGTTTTTGCGCCAAATACCTCCGGCCTGTGAATATCGCCGACGCATACAACCTCGCCGAACTCCGGACGATCCATCCATCACTGCTCCACGACACATCCTACGACAAGCGCACCGGCTTCAAGACGAAGCAAGTTCTGACCTACCCGATCGTCGCCGACAATAAATATTTGATGGGAGTGCTCCAACTGCTCAATAAGAAGAGCGGGATCCGGTTCACCCGAAAGGATGAAGAAGCCGTCGATGAAATCGCAAAAGCGCTCGGGATTGCGTTCTTCAACCTCAAGAAGACCTCCAAAAAGAATCCCACCAAGTTCGATCTCTTGGTGAGCACCAACCGGGTCTCTCAGAATGACCTCGACCAGGCCATCGTCGAGTCTCGAAAAGGGATGAGCGATCTGGAGAGCATTCTGATCGAAAAATACAAAGTCCCCAAGCTCGATATCGGTCGATCACTCGCCCAATTCTATAAGTGTCCGTACATCGAGTACAGCGAACGCACCATCGTCGACGTGGAACTGCTGAAGAACCTCAATGTCGACTACCTGAAGAAGAACCATTGGATGCCGCTCAAGCGGGACCGCACGGCAATCGAGATTCTGACCGACGATCCGGGTGATCTTGATCGCGTTCAAGACATCAAACGGACGTTTCCGGGCCTCAACATTCGGTTCGCCGTCAGCCTCCGCCGCGACATCGCCCAATTCCTGAGTTCTGCGACCGGACAGAGTGACAGCAGCGGCGGACGCAAACTCGATGAAAACGTGTCCGACATTCTCGGCGAACTCGTCACCGAAGCCCAAGCCGAGGCGATGGAGGACTCCTCCGCAGCGGGGCTCGACGAAAACGACAGCGCGATCGTCCGTCTGGCCAACCAGATCATTGCCGATGCCTACCGCCAAAACGCCTCGGATATTCACATCGAGCCGTATGGAGAAAAGCGCGAAACCCTGGTCCGTTTCCGAGTCGACGGGGAATGTTTCGAATACATGAAAATTCCGCAGAGCTACCGGCGGGCGATCGTCTCGCGACTCAAGATCATGGCCAGTTTGGACATCGCCGAACGGCGTAAACCCCAAGACGGCAAGATCAAATTCAAGCTCTCGGAAACGAAAGAGATCGAGCTGCGTGTCGCGACTCTTCCCACGTCCGGATACAACGAAGACGTGGTCATGCGTATCCTGGCGGCGAGTGAACCCTTGCCCCTCGATAAAATGGGGTTTTCGGAACGGAACCTCAAAGTGCTCAAGGAGATTTCAGAAAAACCCTATGGCATCATTTTGTGCGTCGGACCGACCGGCTCCGGAAAAACCACCACGCTGCACTCCGTTCTGGGGAATATCAATACCCCGGACATCAAAATATGGACGGCTGAAGACCCGGTCGAAATTACGCAGTACGGCCTGCGTCAAGTGCAGGTTCAACCGAAGATCGGTCTCACGTTTGCCGCTGCGATGCGGGCATTCCTCCGGGCCGATCCCGATGTCATCATGGTGGGAGAAATGCGGGATAAAGAGACGGCAGACACCGGCATCGAGGCGTCGTTGACCGGCCACTTGGTATTGAGCACACTCCATACCAACAGTGCCGTCGAAACGGTCACGCGCCTGCTCGACATGGGCTGCGATCCATTCAGTTTTGCCGATGCCATGCTGGGGGTACTTGCACAACGGTTGGCTCGCCGAATCTGCAAAGACTGCAAGGAGCAGTACATCGGCACCAAAGAAGAGTATGAAGAACTCCGCCTCGGATACGGAGCGGACTATTGGGATAAGCTCGACATCAAACTGGACAATACATTCAGACTCTCCCGTGGGAAGGGCTGCGAGACCTGCAACCGGTCCGGTTTTAGGGGGCGCGTCGCCTTGCACGAATTGCTCTTGGGAACCGATCAAATGAAGCGGATGGTCCAACAAAAGGCACGTACCGAAGATATGCTGAAAACCGCACTCGAAGAAGGGATGACGACGCTCGTGCAAGACGGCATTCAGAAAGTTTTGCAAGGCCACACGACCTACAAAGAAGTGAAAGCGGTCGCCATCAAGTAGTTCGTTCCACTTACCCAAGACCACCCGCGCTCGGGAATCAGATCCCTTTTACTCCTTATCACAACCAGGTAGAATGCGGCGCCCAATACGGAGACCTTACCATGCGGATCAGATCGTTTTTCCTGGCCTCATTGGCCCTTCTTGCGGGATGCGAATCCACCGACCGCGTCCTCACGAACGCTGAACGAGTGCTCGGCAGTCGCACAGGGAGGACCGTCCTTGACATTGCCACCGGCAAAGATCCCAAGCACATCCTTAAAGAGCGCGTCGACGCCTATCAACGCAACCCCGAGGCCGTGATCAGGGACCTGCGGACGATTCAACGGGATTTCAACACACTCATGACCGCGCTGACGGGCCGGGTGAAACAAACGTGGGGCGAGAAGGAAGTGCGGGTGCCCGAACAGAAAAAATACGTAAAATACACGCAGAACTATATGAGCCGGACCATCGTCGACTTCGACAATGGATCGATCGTAGTAGAAACATTGGATGACAAAGCTCCGAAGGAGAGTTTGAAGAACGCGATCATCACGACGTTGCTCACGCCGGACGATCCACGCTCCGTCGATCTGTTTTCCGATAAGCCGATCAAGCTGACCAGCGACCGGCCTCCGTATTTATTGGGTTTGGTGCTGGATCAACAGGGACAACCGATTCGCACCCCGGCTCAAGCGGAAACGTTTGCCGCCTCGACGCTCGACGGCGCGCAAACCAGAACGGTGGACCAGAATGGGACGACCAAACAAGCACTGCTCGTCGACATCAAGATGGTCGCGAATTTTTCCAACCGACAGGCGGACAAATATCGGGCGACCGTCGCCAAATTCGCTGAACAATTCAAAATCAGTTCAAGCCTCATTTTTGCCGTCATCAGAACGGAAAGCAACTTCAATCCCTTTGCGGTGAGTTCCGCCCCGGCCTACGGCTTGATGCAGCTGGTTCCGACCAGCGGAGGCCGGGATGCCTATCGGAGAGCCAAAGGGAAAGATACGATTCCCTCACGCGAGTATCTATTCGACCCCGAGAATAACATCGAGCTCGGCAGCGCCTATCTCAACGTCCTGTCGTATAATCTGCTCGAGCAGATCGATAATGAAGTCTCGAGGGAATATTGCGTAATCTCAGCCTACAACACAGGACCTCGCAACGTCTTTAAAACATTCGCCAGCGACTCCATCGCAGCTTTGAATCATATCAACAGCCTCGAACCACCGGCCGTCTATGACCGATTGCGCACGAACCTCCCATACCAGGAAACGAGGGATTATCTCGTGAAGGTCGTTACCTTCCGCAAGCAATTCGTCCCTCTACGCGAAGATTAAGTGCTTCCTCGGCTCGGGTCCTATCGGAGCATCATCTTTCAAACGTAGGAAGTCAGGCGACAAGAGGCTGGCCAGACCGGGACTGGTGGGTCATGAAAGCTTGGAGGTGCTTATTATCGTTTGGCGACAGTCCTTCGAACTCGACTCCATAGGTGTGTTCTTTTCCCCATCGAACCGTGGCGGCTTCGATAAACATTGATGCCCCCTGATCGGGCAATCGCAAACGCATGGCAATTCGGTCGCCCGGCGTGATCACGGCTTCGGTCATCACGCGCGCCCCCTTTGCCGATACGTCATAGACGATCCCCAACCCCTGTTCGCCCCCTCCTTTCCTCAACAAACCCACCCTGGCGAAGGAACAGGGAAAAGGCGCCGACACCCGTACACGAGGGTGCTTTCGCAATTGCGGAATACTCTGTCTGGTGGCGGACTGGCCGTCTCGATCATCCATGATCCGTTATTCTTTCTCTGGGTCCGAGGCTTCCATATACTCGGTGAGCTGCCTAAACGATGACTCAGAAATCCTCCTGAACGCAAGCCCATGGAATTGATGGTTCGTCCAGCACACGGTGGCCACCGCCACCTCCGCCGGAGGAATACCTTTGGCCAATCGCAGCGCAAGGGAAACCTGCTCGCCCGGCTTGATCGACGCCTCGGTACTCACGCAAACACCATGCTGGGACAGATCGTAGACCAGCCCAACTTCCCTGATTGGTTTTCGAAACCACCATCTGATTCCGAGCGGTGAAAGGGAACAGCTGAATGGCCTCGGAATACGTACTCGGGGATGCTGCCGCGCCTTGGTTCGTGCCGCGTCTGACTGCTGAAACAGCTGCATGTCGATCCACCTCGTGAAGGACACTGTATCTCACGAGGCGGATTCTAAGAACTATTTTTTCATTTTATGTAGGGATCGTTGTGGCCTCGCGAAACGATGATGGTTCGACACGGGACTTTCTCGCGTGGCGGAAGGAATGGGGTCGGGAACGCATCGCCGGACTCGACGAATGTTCATTCCGTCGAACACCTTCACGGGATGGAGCAGTTGCCGGAGAAGGAGCCTCGCTTCCGGGAGCGAGCGGGACTGCATGGCCCAACAGACGCTCGATGTCCCGCAGTTGACGCTGGTCTTCAGATGTCACAAAGCTCGTCGCACGACCGGTGGTCTTCATCCGTGCGGTACGACCGATGCGATGCACATAATCTTCAGGACAATTGGGGAGGTCGAAATTGATCACATGACCGATGTTCGCGATGTCGATCCCTCTGGCGGCAATATCCGTCGCCACCAACACACGGAAAGTTCCGCGTCTGAACCCTTCCAAGGCGGCGCGTCTCTGCGACAGACTGCGGTCTCCATGCAATACGGCCACTCGATGGCCCGCACGGCCTAGTAGGCGTCCCACCCGATCGGCACGGTGCTTGGTCTTAGTGAACACCAGCGCAGTCCCCTGATCGGCCCCCAAGAGAGATAACAGAAGATCGGGTTTGCCGACATGGGATGTGTAACGCACCGCCTGCGTGACCCCCTCGGCCGTCGTCGCAGATGGAGCGACCATTACACGCACCGGACTGTTCACGCTGGCTTGGACCAACCGAGCCAAGTCCGCCGGCAAGGTAGCCGAAAAAAGAAGCGTCTGTCGCTGTTCCGGCAAAGCATCGAGTATCTGATTGATTTGCGGAGCAAAACCCATGTCCAACATCCGATCCGCTTCATCCAACACCAATATCCTTATGGACGACAATAGGATCGTGCCGTTCCACATGTGATCGAGAAGACGCCCCGGTGTCGCGACCACGATGTCCGGTCGCTGCCGCAAGCCCCGCACTTGAGCTTGCATATCCGCGCCTCCAACGATGACCGTTGCCGACACGCGCCGACTCCGCCCCAACTTCTCGATTGTCGTCAAGATCTGCGATGCCAGCTCTCGCGTGGGCACCAGGATCAACGCTTGAGGCTGCCCTTTCTGAAGAGCTGCAAGCCGCTCGATGATTGGGATAACGAAGGCGGCGGTCTTCCCGGTCCCGGTCTGGGCACATCCGATGACATCCCGCCCCGCAAGCGCAGGGGGGATGGCACGTTCTTGAATGGGAGTCGGTGAGGAGAAGCCGAAATTCGCTAAGTCGTGCAACAGTGCTTCGGACAAGCCGAGAGCGTGAAAACCTACGGTAACAGACGTATCCACTACAAATATCCTTTCAGTATGATCGCATGATGACGGGATCAGAGAACCGAGGGGAGAAACAACCTGGCGGGGTGCCACTCCAAACTGGACCTGGTCGCGATGCGATCGCGAAGTCCGTTATGATTTGGACACATCACTCACCGGACCAGTACGAGTGAAATGTAGTGTCACTCTACAGTATGACACGCCCCACGTCAACCTGTTCTTCATTCGGGACGAGAAAACAGATCACGACACACTGACCATGACCACCTTGCCGTCTATCCTTCATCAATCATCTATGGGAGTCCATCGTGAGATTTGACGCCTTAACAAGATACATGGTATGAAATAGAAAGTTCTCTAGGCTATTGTCCTCTCCGCGCACTTCCCGTACCAAATCTCAGTTTAGCGCAATAGTCTGTCGTATCCCGTTCTGCTGGTCTTCTTCGTCAGGTATGCCTCCGACGAGAACTTATCTCCGCGCAGAAAGAATTTCTATGGGTCTAGCATCAGTTTGGAAAAGCCGCAAAGCAAAAACTAAAAAGTTCACCACCGTATCGCGCGTCCATGTCATTCGACACATACACAGTGGAAGATCGGCGGGCTAATTATCCTTAACCTGCGAGAGGGAACGCACCTATGAGTCGCATTAACCTAGATCCACTTCTGACCTTTCCGGACGGGTCGCATTTGGTGATCAGCACACAGTGCGCAATTGGCGGAGATTTCTCCTGCGCTTTGTACAAAGCTGTGGTTAAGAAAGACGACCACGCGGCGTTCCACGTCATCTCGAGCCACTTTGCAGGTGCAACCTGTATGAGCGCCCAAGAATACGCCTACAGTTACGCGCTCCGTCTCTATCCCAGTTCGGCTGAAACAATGAAAAAACCTCCGTACCTCATTTGGCCGGGGCCACACTCCTCCCTTGCATAATATCGATTCGCCCACTGACGACTATGGCATCACAATCCATGGGCTCCCGCCTGGTCATCTCAACCGACGCTATTCTGTTGCCTTTCTCGGCAAGTCGTTTCAACTTCACCACCTCGTGGACTGCCCATCAGCATCCCCTTATGCTCAGGAACTCTCTTGAACCACGCGACATAACTGTCATCGCATCGGCCTTCCTAGAGACGCCTTTACACCTTTACACCGGAAATCAGAGCCGAGGATGAATCACTGGCAGAATCTCCTTACGCTTTTGCAGATCTTCACGCATGACTTGATTGCCGGTGTGACCGATTTCAGTCCAAAGATTTGAAATTGCTCCCTTGAATCTAAGAGTCTCCTTCGGACGACAGTACGTCGGTCCGACCTTCCCTGCTGAATGACGGCACAATTCTTCTCCCTAACTGCTTTGGCTCTTGTCCTACGATCGAGGCGCTTAGTGCTTTTCAGTCGCCGGCCGCCCGAGCCAATTGACAAAGGCCAGCATAACCACACTCAGGAGAATGAAACCCACCCCGCCGCTGGGAAGGTACCCCCAATTGAGACTGTGGGGCCAGATCGGAAGCGCGCCTAAGAACAACACGACTGCGATGATCACAAGAGTACGCATCGCTCTCTCCTTTTGTTTACCCATCCAACGCCAACGCATGCTCAACCATTCCATGACCGTACACTTCATTCGTGTAAAGTCGCGTATGCCCACCATGCATTGATGGCTTATCCTGCTCCATTACCTTTCGTGGTCGCAGTAGGTTTGATGCGACCGCGGTGTCTCTCGGAAAGTCCCAAAGGTCGTGACCCTTCTCTCTCTTTGGGCAAGCTTTTCTTAGGGCTTACGATCTCACGAGCCACCAGAATCCAAAGGCGATGACCGCAAGCGCCCCACCGAATGCATACCAGTCGAGCTTTTGCCTCGTTCTGTATCTCATGTCTATCTCCTTTTACGACTTTGGAGCGGCTAACCGTTGTCGGCTCAGCCTCGTGGGTGTCCGTTTCACGATTGACCCACCGGTAAGGTGCGGAAAACACACCTGCTCTCGAATTTTTCTATTTACTACGGCACTGCCTAGTTTGATGACACGCGTTATTCGAGGGCCTCGAAGACTGAGAATCAGACGCGCTGGGAAGGAGAGGAATGCGCGAAAGATGGGACAGCCGACGTTGAGTTGAACGCCACGTCACACCCTATAGACCACTACCGTTGCTGTCAACCCATCGGAGAGGGACGGTGATGTCAAGCCGCGTGTGTAAATTGACG